>NZ_JAVKEA010000029.1:0-16951 GCF_040221695.1 Coleofasciculus sp. E2-BRE-01
CTCACAGATTTTTCCCCAAGAGTATTAAGAAAATCTTAAATATACATGGGTACGAATTGAGAAGGATAATTGGCTCAAACGCTTACATAGTCACGGTTTAGGCTTCTATCCTCAATCGGGATGGGGGGAACTTCAGTTTAACGTGAAGTGGGCAAGCCAAATCAACCCTAAATCGCACGCTCATTAAGGTTGGTGGGCAATGCCCACCCTACGGTATAGCGGGTGATTAATCCAAAGTCACCGTGAGGTAGCAAGTAAAATGAACCCTAACCAAAGCTATTAATATCCCAAGGTTAAAGCACCAGGACGTCGGGGGTCAGATGCACCGTTTAAGGTTTGATCAACTAACATAATACTTTGGGTACTTCCCATCGTATTGGTGACGGTAATCTGATGTCCTTTTTCCTCTAACAGACGCATCGTATCTCCATTTAATCCGGGTTCAATCATCAACTGATCCGGAAGCCATTGATGATGTACCCGAACGGCATTCGTCGCTTCAGCAATATTCATGTCATGATCAATTACATTTAAAATAACCTGTAACACCGTCGTAATAATCCGACTTCCCCCCGGACTTCCCGTCACCAGAAACGGCTTCCCATCTTTTAAGACAATCGTTGGTGTCATGGAACTGAGCATTCGTTTTTCCGGTTCAATGGCGTTAAATTCTCCACCAATTAAACCAAACGCATTGGGAACTCCTGGCTTGGCGGAAAAATCATTCATTTCATTGTTGAGCAAAAACCCTGTCCCCGGAACCGTTATTTTACTGCCATAACTAAAGTTTAAAGTATACGTATTTGCTACAGCATTTCCCTGATTATCCATAACTGAATAATGAGTGGTATTGTTACTTTCAATAAACGGATTGGGATTACCCGGAGCAATATCTTGACTTGGCGTTGCTTGATCTAAATTTATTTTGCGGCGTAGCTGTTCAGCATAGGATTTAGAGATTAACCCGAAAATCGGGACAGACACAAAATCAGTATCCCCTAAATATTTAGACCGATCCGCATACGCTAGTTTCATGCTTTCGGTGAGTAAATGAATCGTTTGGGCGGTATTTTGTCCCAATTCTCCCAGAGGAAATGCTTCCAAAATATTCAACAATTGTACCAGGTGAATTCCCCCAGAACTCGGCGGTGGCATGGAATAAATTTCATAGCCGCGATAAGTACCGCGAATTGGTTCTCGGATAACGGGTTGATACTCGGCTAAATCCGCCTTAGAAATCAAGCCATCATTGGCTTCCATCTCTGTCACAATCGCATCTGCGATCGCGCCCTGGTAAAATGCCTTAGATCCTTCCCTAGCAATCAATCTCAAACTCTGCGCTAAATCCGTTTGCACCAGAGTTTCGCCAATCTGATACGGTTCTCCTCCTGGTTTATAAAAGATGGTCATACTTGCAGGATAGGCTTGCATCCGTTCTTTCACAGCAACTAAGGAACGATGCAAATATTCGGAAACAGGGAAGCCATTTTCGGCTAATTCAATCGCAGGTTGTAACGCCCGTGCTAAAGAAATTGTTCCGTATTTTTCCAGTGCCATAGTTAACCCAGCAACGGTTCCTGGAACACCAACAGCTAAATAACTATGGCGAGATTTTTCAGGATCAACGTCACCTGTTTCATTCAGAAACATAGTACGAGTGGCGGATTTTGGAGCTTTTTCCCGATAATCAATGGCAATGGTTTGATTGTCATCAGCTAAATGGACAAGCATAAATCCACCGCCACCAATATTTCCCGCACTGGGTAAAGTAACCGCCATGGTAAATCCCATAGTTACGGCAGCATCAATGGCATTTCCCCCCTCTTTTAATACAGCCAACCCTGCTTCTGTGGCATAGCTTTCTTGAGAGGAAACCATGCCATTTTCAGCGATAACCGGATGAAAGATATCCCTGGGGCTATAAATGGGGACATCTTGAGCAACAACTTGGGTACAAATCAGACTCACTGTAGCTAAGAGAATCAGGATTTGTTTCTTATAGCCAGAAAAGTGATAACCTCGGATAGTGAGTATTTTTATGCTTTGCTGAAAACGTTTCACAATTGGAATAGAATAGAGTGATTTAGACAGGAATTACAAATTGTAGGGGCGGGTTTAGCCATTCAATTCAAATATTCACCGATAAATAAACAACAAAACCCGCCCTCCCTACCGATAAATGAACAATAAAACTCGCCCTTGTTCACCGATAACGATTCAACCCAACCCGCCCTTAAGCATAAAGATGTATAACACAAGGAAAGCGCGATCGCAACCAAAGGACTATTCTAGGCGATCGCTCATCAGTTTGGGGGTTTGCAGCTTTGTCCCCTGACTTGTACCCGCCGGATTAGGGTTGATCGGGGAGGTACGCTTAAGCGGAACAACAATTCTCTCGCGGTACAGGTTCGCTCGTTTTTGGATCAGTTCCTTTTCATCAGGGTGTTCGTAAACCACCGCACCTCGACTTTGCTCTGCCAAAATTTTACAGGCAAAATAGTTTGCCATAAACTGATCCTGTTTAAATGTTGCTCCCGCTTGGGGGATATCCTTTTTCGCCGGATAATGTTCGGTTAATTCCTTGGGACATTCTCGCAACCACTGCTCAACCCCTTGAGCATAAGCCCTCGCCACTTGCTCTTGACTGATTTGCCAAGTATCTTTCTGACGCCGCAGGCTAAATTTACCATAATGACCCACGGCTTGTATATCTTTATTGCCTTTTGCGATCGCGGATAGGATGTCACCCTGATTTAGAGGCGTTCCACCGGGGTGGTTATGGGTAACGATTTGATCTGTATGAGACGCTTTCTCTTTTGATTTTTTCGGTTTCTTTTTCGGTTTCTTCGGCGGGAATACTGGAATATTTGCTGCGTTATACCCAAAACGTTCCATCTGTTTCAGTTGCGTCTGGATATCTGCGGTTTCCTGAGATGAAGCGGATGCCTTTTTGGGGGAACCAAAGGGGCGTGTTTCCAAGAGATTAGTAATAGGTAACTTAGCTTGTCTGGCTTGGATACCGTTTCCCAAGGAGCGCGTCTGTAACGAGTTCGGTGCTGGGATAAACTCGTCTTCCCCAGACCGTTTTTTGCGGATTCGTCGTCGGATACCCATAACCCCCTCCAAATTTAACTGGAGATATACTTGACATTTAGCACAGATTTGTGCATAAGTCAAATACTCAGTGGATTGGAGGAAGTGATTACGGTCGAGGTGCATTAGCAACAAGCTGGTCAATTTTTTGGCGTAATTGAACCAGCTCTGGCGGCGCAAATCCATTCTCAACTACTACTGTTTGGGATTTACCATTTTGAACAACTGTCCAACGCTCGGCTGCTGGGTGTGATACTTGATGATCTGGTGGAGTCGGATAATACTTAGCCATAGATGGAAAATCAACCTGACGTATAGCTTCTGTTAGTTCTGCTTGTTGGGATTCAGTCAAGCATCGGTTTGGAGTATCCGGGAAGGGCTTGTTCCAGTGTAAATCTGGATCATCACTCGAAAGCTGAGCGGAGTCTTCAATCCACAGTTGTGTGTTGCGGGCGTTGAAGAAGCAACCATTTTGACGGAACAAGAAGCGCCAGTTTCCTGTTCGATCTGGATCGTTGATAGCGATATTTTCGTATAACAATCGTGTGTTTTCAGGTATTTCCAGTTTGGGGAGTACAGGTTTTGTCATAGAAACCTCCTGTGCAATTCCGCAGGCAGCAGAATTTGTAACTAAAAGCAGCGCTAAAACAGGTTGGATTATAGAAAATTTAGTCATGGAACGGACTTAAGCAAATTTGGTATCGGAGTTTGGTTCTGGAAAGTCACCCATGTTCATTAATGAAGGATTGGGCGGAATCGGTTTAGGTTCTTTTTGGGTTGTTGACCACTCTGACATATCAGTAGCTTTCTTGAGCGCCTCAAGGAAGGTCACGCCGTGTTCCGGCTGGATATCCATACCCCCTGACATAATGCGTCCGTCTGAACCTCGTGCGACTCCATGACCGAATTCAGACTCGACCAAATCGCTGTGACTGGGCGTGCCAGTACCGTATTCATCATCAAGTCCCAACATGTGACCTGCTTCATGAACGGCAGCGCTTTGTCTACCCCCAGGTTTGTTGACTTCCGTTAAATCTTCACTGTCAAATTCCCCGCGCCCCGGATTATAGCCTGGAAGACCAAATGGACGGGGTGTTGGTCGATAAACTCCACTGCGGCTAAACTCTCGTGTTGGTATTTTTTTGATATCCAAGGCAAAATGCTCATCTTTGGATACTTCCTTGAAATCGACTGTAACGCTTGCTTGTAGAGATTCCCACCAATCCTTTTGACAGTAGAACGTGTGGTTGCCAGACCAGGCATTTGAACAAGCGGAAAGGAAATTCTGTTTCCATGTCTTCTTCGCACCCTTATCAGTCTCCCAGCTCAAGTCTTCTGGACTGGCACTGGGGAACTCAGTAGCGCTACCGTTGATGAAGTTAAACTTGCATTTGCAAACAATTTTCAGTTCGCCTGTTGCAGGGTTATAGATAACATCAAACAATCCTAGCCTGGTGGTTGATTGGAAGTTCTGTGCAGTATGTTTTTGTCCAGTAAAATCTTTTCGCTCTTGTACAGCATCTTGGTAATCTTCCCACAGGTCTAATGCTGCCTCATTGTCTCGAATATCCAGTGCATCACCGATAGCGTTACCAACAGATGATACGGCATCGGTTAGCCAGTTGCCCTGTAAATTAGCATTAGCAGGCTGGGAAACTTTTGCCTGTTTCCTAGTTTCCATGGAACCGGAAGACTGCTGAAGCACGTGGGTAAATTCATGAGCCATCAACTCCTGCCCATCCTTACTCCCAGGATTATATTCCCCCTGACGGAAGAAAACATCTTGACCCGTCGTAAACGCACGAGCCCCCACCGAGCGATTTAGGTGGTCAGCTTTGGAATCAGTGTGTATTTTGACCCCACTCAAATCAGCTCCAAACGCCTGTTCCATCGGTTGCCGAACTTCATCTGCAATGGGTTGTCCGTTACCTCTGGCGCTTGCAATAGACTGTTCTAGTTCTGGAGTCGCCGCCATTCCACCCCCACTTGACTGGCGCTGCACTAAGGGCTTCATTTGAAGTTCTTCCTCTTCTGGCATCTCCTGACGCTGGATGGATTCAGCTAGAGGTTTAGCTTGAAGTTCTTCTTCCTCTTCTGGCATCTCTTGACGTTGAATGGACTCAGCCAGAGGTTTGGTTTGAAGTTCCTCCTCTTCTTCTGGCATCTCCTGACGTTGGATGGATTCAGCCAGAGGTTTGGTTTGAAGTTCCTCCTCTTCTTCTGGCATCTCCTGACGTTGAATGGACTCAGCCAGAGGATTGGTTTGAAGTTCTTCTTCCTCTTCTGGCATCTCCTGACGTTGGATGGATTCAGCTAGAGGGTTGGTTTGAAGTTCTTCTTCCTCTTCTGGCATCTCCTGACGTTGGATGGATTCAGCTAGAGGTTTGGTTTGAAGTTCTTCTTCCTCTTCTGGCATCTCCTGACGTTGAACAGTCTTACCCTGAACCGACGGCTGACTCTGAGGCGAATTAATCTGATTGACGACTTGAGACGCTACCTGATCAGCTTCCTGTTCATACTTATCATTCGGTTCTCCAATCGTCAGCTTTGCCTGAATCGGTGTAGCGCTACTCGAAGGTACGGTGGGAATATTAGCGGCATTATAGCCAAAGCTTTCTGCCTGTTTGAGTTTAGCTTGGAGATCTGGCATCTCTTGTTTAGGCGAGGATGCCTGCTTTGGAGTCCCGAAGGGACGAGTTTGCAAGACATTGGTTGTTGGTAACTCTGCTCGTCTCGCCTGGATACCTTTACCAAATGGGCGCGGTTGTAAAGGATTCCGTACTGGTAAAGAAGTCGATTCCCAGGAGGTTTTTTTGTTAAGACGCCGTCGGCTACCCATTACCAGTCTTCCCAACTCAACTTGTGGATACTTAATATTATCCTGCACAAGTCCTTTTTGCAATTCGCGATCGCTCAAATTGTTACGGAACTTTAGGGAATAGCGAAACCCAAGCAGTAGGGCTTTGGTGACCAAACCCCTACTCGCCCCTACATACAATTGGCAGACGTGCCATGGCACGTCTCTACATGAATTTTTACAATCCCTAAACCTCTTATTTAACCCATCCCCGGATTTCCACATCGGTTAACGGTCGCTCTAGTTTCACATATTCACTCTTAGTCGCTTGTAAAATATGTTTCATCTGCACGGCTTCCCCAGCATCTGCGGCGATAAACGCCGCATTCATGGCAATACTACGGATATTACCCCCTGCTACATTCAGTTTTGCCAATTTCCGATAATCCAGCTTCTCTGTTGGTGTCTGTTTCGGAAAAATCCGTTTCCAAATTTCTTGGCGTTGCTCCGCGTTGGGGAAAGGAAATTGAGCAATAAAGCGAATCCGTCGCAGAAAGGCTTGGTCTAAGGCACTTTTAATATTGCTGGTTAAAATTGCCAATCCTCGATAGGATTCCATGCGCTGCAACAGATAACTGACCTCAATATTGGCATGGCGATCATGGGAGTCTTTGACTTCAGAACGCTTACCAAATAAGGCGTCGGCTTCATCGAATAACAGGATTGATCCGCCCCCTTCTGCGGCATCAAATACCCGACGTAAGTTCTTTTCCGTTTCACCAATATATTTACTAATAACTGAACTGAGGTCGATCCGATAAACATCTAATCGTAACTCTTTGCCGATCACCTCGGCTGCCATGGTTTTCCCGGTTCCACTGGCACCAGCAAATAGGGCGCTAATTCCCAAACCACGACGGCTTTTTCCGGCAAATCCCCAACTTTCATAGACCTTCATCCGGTGGCGAACATGGGTGACAATTTCTGTCAAGACAGTGCGTTCTCTGTCTGGCAAAATTAAATCGTCCCAAGTGGCGGCTGTGTCAATCCGTTGGGCTAATTCTTCCATGCGGGGACGGGCTTGAATACAGCAGACGTCCCACAATTTAGTGGTAAGGGGTGGGAGGGCAGATGGGTTGTAGCTTTCTTCGTCTATGGGTTGCTCGTCTTCTTCGGGCGTCTCAATGTCCATTCCTTTGATGGTTAAGCAAGCGGTATGAATGTTGGGGGCGCTAAGGTTAAATGTGGAGACTAATAAGTTAATTGCAGGCTCAAGTTTTGTGGCTTTATCGGCTAAAGCGTTTTGCCAAATTAAACGCTGCTCATCACTGGTGGGATGATGGACATCTATGGTAATAATGGGACGCTGGCGTTGGCGGCGTCGATCGCGACTCGTGACAATCAGGGGTGTATTCAGGCTTTCGATGAAACGGGCGATCGCGCTTTCTCTGGCTGGATCATTGGTTTCGAGATGATCACAGTTGAGTAAGAGTACCGTACTACTTAATGCCCATTCCCGTTCATAGAGTATCTTAACGATATTCAGTTGACTGGTATTCGTGGGTAGAGATTCGGCGGAAAGGGCATGGAGATTAATCCCTAGATGATCGCATACGGCTCGCGCGATCGCACGTTTACTGGTGACATCTTCTCCACACAGCTGCACCACCGGAAATGTACCCTCACCCACCTGTAACCAGGTTGTAGCAATTTGTTGAACACTTTGTTGATGAGAGGATACCAAAATACCCGGTAGGGGCATCGGTTCCTCCATACTCGCCAAACGCTCATCAATATATTGAACCCCGCGCAGGTAATGCAAAATCCGCTCATCAATCCGTAGCGAACTACTGGTTAACGTAAACCCTCCACCCACGTCAATCAACCGCCAACGGCGCAACGGTGCATCTGGCGTCAGCGCCCCCCAATGTCCGTGGGACAATATATTCAACGCTAGAGCAAATGTGGGATAATTCAATTCATCATTACTCTGAGCGATGCCACAGAGTAACCCCCAAGAGGCGTCAAATTCCATCCCCGCACATAACAGCAGCAAATCTCGCTCAAATGAGGATAGCCCAAACATTTGGCAAAGCTGATCCAACAAGGGAGGCGGTGAAAGCGATGTGTCGGGTTGATGGTAGGAACCATTTCCATTGGGATAGAAGCCATTGGTTAAGGTAAGAGAGATACCTGTAGTGATTTGATCACTCTTGCGTTCCAAGGCTTGACGCACTCGCGCAATCTCTCCCATCAAATACTGCTGATTGGCTTCTAGCCAGCCTTCGGTTACATTGAGCCGGGATACAGACATGGGCATCGTTAAGCGCAGCAATATTCACCATGATATAGCGTGTGGCGGCAAAAGTTTTCGGTTGGGGGAGCAGAGGTGCAGGGGAAGCGGGGGAAGCGGGGGAAGCTGGGGAAGCTGGGGAAGCTGGGGAAGCTGGGGAAGCTGGGGAAGATGAGGGAGATGAGGGAGATGAGGGAGATGAGGGAGATGAGGGAGATGAGGGAGATGGGGAAGATGAGGAAGAGATTTCCAAATCAACAAATGACGAATGACAAATGACAAATGACAAATGACAAATGACGAATGACAAATGACAAATGACGAATAATGCGTATTCTGTTGGTTGATGATGAAGTTGAACTCACCGATCCTTTAAGCCGAGTCCTCAAACGGGAGGGATACGAGGTTGAGGTGGCTTATGAGGGACAGTCTGGACGCCAGTTAGCGATGCAAAGCGACTATGATTTGCTTATTTTAGATTGGATGTTACCGCATCAGTCGGGGTTAGAGCTTTGCCAACAGTTGCGATCGCAAGGGAAAACGACGCCGGTTCTCTTCCTTACCGCTAAAGATACCCTGGATGATCGGGTGATGGGATTGGATGCAGGGGCGGATGATTATTTAGTTAAACCCTTTGAATTGCGAGAATTACTGGCTCGAGTTCGCGCCTTGCTGCGGCGTTCGGCGGCGACGGAAACTAATGCGCCTGTTCGGTTGCGTGTTGCTTCTTTAGAACTGGATGTGGAAAATCAGCTCGCCTATCGTAATGGACGATTAATTGAACTCTCGGAAAAAGAAACCCAGCTTCTGGACTATTTTATGCGTCATTCGGGTCAACTCTTGACTCATGGGGAAATTTATCAGCAGTTGTGGCAGGATGAAGAACAACCTAGTAGTAATGTCTTAGCGGCTTTAGTGCGCTTGTTACGCCGCAAAATAGAGGCTCCTGGTGAAGCCCCATTGATTCACACGGTATACGGGAAGGGATATCGGTTTGGTGAAGGGAGTTAAGTTGAATGGTACTGAAATTTGGGCTGGTGGGCCCTTGCGAAGTCGAAACCCACCCTACGCTATATCAAGAGTTTCGGCGAGCCAAAAATACGAATTTTCAGTGCCATTAGAGTTAAGTTCAACCGCAAGAAACTACTTAGATATCAACTCTCATAATTCCTAATGCTTTTTTTTCCCAACAGCCCCTATTGGGTTGATTCTGGGATATTCAGCTAGCATCCATCTAGCTAATTGAGAATAACTATAGACAATGCTCAATTTGTTCCCCGTTGGCTGGTATGGAAATGCAGCCCTACTTAAAAAATATTGACAATCTTTGTTGACATAACATAACTATGGATTTTGCGCTAGGATTTGGATCTTACTTCATCAACACTTCACAAAAATTTTCTCTTGAGAGAATTATACTGTTAGGTAAGTACATATACGGGGTGTAACTATGAATAGCATCTACTCAAAATTTTCGTTCCGAACGGCTGGAGTTGCTTTAGGCGTTGGTTTAGCCACTGTGGGTATCTCTCTCGTTTCGGGTGTTGCCAGTGCGGCTACGGTGACGAGTCTACCTGACTTTACTGATGACCAGTTCGATGGGTTAATCAATAGTGGGGAATTTACCGAAGTATTCGTGGCTGAAGGGCGAATTGGTAACGCCGCAACGAATGGAGATAGAGAATTTGGGATTAACACAGCAAATGGTAACCCTGTTGCCGAAGGTCAGTATGCATGGGAAAGTAATCAACCAGTAAGTTTTACCCTAGAATACGATGGCACAGAAGTTACATATACAGTGGCAGGTATAGAGCTAACTGGCAATTTCAGCGGTTCAGTCGATACCATATACCTACGCACCCTAGAAACGTCTGACAGCGATATTCAGGTTGATATGTTGCAGTTAAACGGTATGAATTTGGTTTTAGAGGGTACATCTGACCCGGCTATTTCAGCACCAGGTAATTCTGATGCAGATGGTGTGGACTATTTGCTAATTCAAAATATTTCCCAGCCCTTTACTCTTACTGGCAGAGCAAACCTCAGTTGGACGGGAACTCGACCCAACGGATCTCACCTTGCGTATCAAATCAAAGTAGGCACTAGCGAACCAGTTCCCGAACCCTTGACTATCCTCGGTTCAGGTGTCGCGCTTGGATTTGGTGCTTTGTTAAAAAAAGAGTCTTCGAGAAAGCAAAATAAGGTAAAATAACCAGAAAGCTATTGGTTTATAATCGCTAAATAGGGGGATGTTGAAGCGAGGACTCATTCACAAATGATGGATAAACTGCCCATTAGGGCTGGTATCGTCGGGACTGGATATGCTGCTAACCAACGGGCGCAAACCTTACAGGCGGATGCGCGATCGCAGCTAGTGGTTGTCAGTGGGCATACCCCGGAAACCGTGCAAGACTTTGTACAACGTCACCAAACTAGCGCCGTGGAGTCTTGGCAACAGGTGGTGGCACATCCGGATGTGGATTTAGTCTTTGTTTGTACGATTAATCGTGATCATGGTGCGATTGTTCAACAGGCTTTAACCGCAGGGAAGCATGTTGTTGTCGAATATCCGATTTCCCTTGATCCGACAGAAGCCGAATCCCTAATTGCCCTTGCCCAAGCTCAAGGCAAACTCCTACATGTGGAACATATTGAGCTATTAGGTGGCTTACATCAAGCCTTACAGCAATCCTTACCAGAGATTGGCACTCCTTTTTATGCCCGATATGTCACAATTGTGCCGAAGCACCCAGCGCCGCAGCGTTGGACATACCATCGGGACTTATTTGGCTTTCCCTTTAAAGCCGCATTACCCCACATCCATCGATTTACTAATTTATTTGGTAACGTCGCAACCGTTAGCTGTAATACTCAGTTTTGGCAAAATTCAGACTATTATCGTGCCTGTCTCTGTACGGCTCAATTACAGTTTGTCAAGGGACTAATTGCCCACGTAACCTATGGCAAGGGGGAAGTATTTTGGCAGAGATTGCGGACGTTTGAAGTCCACGGCGATCAAGGTACGCTAGTGTTTGAGGGTGATCAAGGTAAATTAATTCGCGGCGAGGAAGAACACCCCATCACTGTAGCAGGGCGTCGCGGTTTATTTGTTCAAGATACAGAAATGGTATTAGATCATCTCGTGGATGGAAAGTCTCTGTATGTGTCGAGTGAAGCCAGTTTATATGCGCTTCAGGTTGGAGACGCCGCTTGCAAATCAGCGGAAACAAATCAAATGATTGTGTTGAAATAGGTGCTTATGGGGTTAATGATAATAGCGCTAGATAATCACTCTCCACTGTCTCAGCCCAAACTCTGCCACTCTGTCAGGGCGGGTTTTGAATAAACTTGATCATCAATAGCGAAATGAAAGCCCTAAACCCGCCCCTACTTTCGGACAAATATATAACCATTAATCAAGTTCAACTTGTACTTCCACGCGATCAAGACCGCTGCTTAAATTCTCGTGTCTGCGGAAATTGATTGGACTGATCGGTGGAGATAAGGGTTCGTTAACTGAGATTTCCACATCGTCTATTAACTGAAAGTCAGCACCAGCTTGGTTGTTAAAATTAATCTGGCTACCACCCGTTCCTCTCCATGCCAGCGCTGGATCGTCTAAAAAGAACTGGTCAAAATCATCGCCGAGATTTCTCTGTTCAATGCCCATTAGGGATTCACCAGAGAGAGTAACGTCGTCGGCTTTGGTCGTGACTGGTGATTGAGCCGAGACAGGGTTCGCTAAGCCGAACATGGCGGCTAGGATTCCTATAGCTGTAAGATTTTTATATCGCATTGGCGTTCTCTCCCATGAGAGTTTGTTACATTTTTATTATTTTTGATTGAAGTCTGGTTTACCTCTATCAGAGGAAACGATAATTGACAAAGAGGTATCTCCAAAAAGATAGATTTTTCTTCAGAAGCTGTAGTTTAATCATCTGTACTCTATGTTTAACCCAGACGCGATCGCGCCGCCTGTTACGTTCCATGGGTGTCTACTGAAGCTGAGGAAACAAACATAAGACATAAGACAAATTACGAAATGCTAACTAGGGTTACATCTGCCGACGCACTAACCGGACTTTGACAATAGGGTGATGTATAACTTGAATGGACGAGAGGATGAGTCAACCGTGAATCTATCGGTACGAGTCTTTCCCAGAACTTTTGGATATCAAGGGGAAATGAGGTATGAGTTTAGTCAGGCAGATGACTTAGTTGGAGTGGTTTCTGTCTGTGAGGATGAAACCTCGTACTTTATCCATTTCTTAAATGTCATGCCTGGTAATCGTGGCAAAGGGTATGGGTCTAAAATCCTGAAGATGCTTTGCCAGATGTTGCATGATAAACCGATTACTCTAGAATTGGACAAGGGTAGTCCTTTTGGCATAGAAAATTTACGCGCCTGGTACAGCAGACATGGTTTTGTATCAACGACTGAGGATTTGATGATACGCCAGCCGTCCATTAGCCGGATACAGGAAGCATGATGCAAGGGATTGGGGAGCTGGGGGAGCGATGTAGAGACGCGCCATGGCGCGTCTGGAAGCTGAGGAAGCTGGGGAGGCTGAATGCAAGCCACAATAGGATAAATTCCTGACTCTAAAAATTCGCGAATGAGTTACTGCCTTAACCTAACTTGTCCCAAACCCGACAACCCTGATCATGCTAGATTTTGCTCCACTTGTGGGTCAAAATTACTTTTAGGCGATCGCTATCGGGCGATGGAGTTGATTAGTCAGGGGGGTATTGGTCGTACCTTTCGGGCAATTGATGAATCTGAGTCTGGATTATCCACTTGTATTATCAAGCAGTTTTCACCTACCAATCAAGGTACAACCAATATTGAGAAAGCGGCGGCATCCTTTCGTCAAGAAGCCGCCCGATTACAAACTCTAGGCGAACATCCCCAGATTCCCCGACTGCTGGCTTATTTTGAACCCAATCCGCAAACGGGAACGACAGGTGCGATCGTGCAACGCTTAGTAGAAGGAGAGAGTTTAGCCCAACAATTAGCGCAAGAAGGGGCATTTAATGAAACCCAGATTCGCCATATCTTGGCACAACTGTTGCCTGTATTACAGTATATTCATGCTCATCAGGTTATTCACCGAGATATTAATCCAGCCAATATTATTTGTTCTGCCAGTACAGGAATCGAGACAGACGCCGATCAACTTGTTCTCGTTGATTTTAGTGCCGCAAAATTGACCACGAAAACAGCATTAGCCCGAACCGGAACGGTTATTGGTTCTGCGGCTTATGCCGCCCCGGAACAACTGATGGGCAAAGCGGTGGCGAGTAGTGATTTGTATAGTTTAGGGGTAACTTGTATTCATTTACTAACCAGCATTCATCCCTTTGACTTATTTAACAGTTTAGAAGGAATGTGGGTGTGGCAAGACTACCTAGTTGAACCGATTAGCGATCGCCTCAAGCAAACCTTGAATAAAATGCTGGAGGGGGCGGTAAAACGGCGCTATCAGTCAGCCGCCCAGATTCTCCAGGATTTGCATATCACCCAGACGTTAGCCCAATCATTGTCAGTCGCTTCCCCAAATCCATCGGTTAAACCAAACACGCTAACACCGACGTGGCAATGTGTACGGACATTGCGGGGTCATTCGAGTTCGATTCATGCGATCGCCTTTCATCCAGACGGACAGATTCTGGTGAGTGGGGGTGCGGATCGTAGCGTCAAACTCTGGCATCTGGAGAGTGGTATACCCAGTTGTACATTTTCTGGGCATTCTAGTTTAATTGATACCATTGCTTTTAGTCCAGATGGACAGTTTTTAGTCAGTGGGAGTTGGGATCACACGATTAAACTTTGGGAATTAACGACCCAAACATTAAAGCATACCCTGAAGCAACATTCAGGTTGGATCAAGTCAGTTTCTTTTAGTCCAGATGGACAGCTTCTCGCCAGTGGCAGTGCTGATAAAACAATTAACATTTGGAATTTAAACCTACAAGATATACAGAAAACTCTTGATGGTCATTCCAGCATGATTCATACGATTGCCATTAGTCCAGATGGACAGATTCTGGCAAGTGGTAGTGCAGATCGCACGATCAAATTGTGGAATTTAGCCACAGGTGAAATTCAACTAACCCTACATGGTCATACCGATGCCGTCAATTCACTTGCCTTTAGTCCTAGTGGTCAACTTTTAATCAGTGGTAGTGCGGATGCGACGATTCAAGTCTGGAACTTAAAGACAGGTGATATTTTATTGACGCTGACTGAACATACAGATGCGGTTCATTCTGTTGCCATCAGCGCCAAAGGTCGCCTATTAATCAGTGGTAGTGCTGATGGAACGGTTAGACTTTGGCATCCGGGTCGTGGAAAACTGATCCAGACCTTATCGGATCATTCCGCTGGTGTTATGTCTGTGGCAATTAGTCCAGATAGTTCAACTTTGGCGAGTGCGGCTCAAGATAAAACCATTAAACTTTGGCAATTTATTTAAGTAGGGAACAGGGAACACCTCGACTTCGCTCGGTGTGTCAGAGGGAACAGGGAATAGCTAATTGGGGCTTGCTGCATTAAGAAGGTATACCATACAAGGGTTTAAAGCCAAAATCTCACCTCTTCCATCCGTCGCGCCATGGTGATGATGTTATTCACATGCCCTTATTCCTGCATCCCAGAATACAATAGTCGGGCAAATAAACGAGCGCCATCATCACGCTTTAACTCATCATAAGTGGGAGGAGTCCGGTGACTAATATCCCGCAGATCTTGAAGCAGTTCTGGATGGAATTGACAGGTAAATGAACGGCGGATCAACTTGCTCTCAAAATCCTTGTAGTTAATACAGGTTGCTGAACATTCTGTCACCACTTCGGTTTCGTCAGCCGTTGAGCAAAGAATTTCCACCGCAAAGGGAAGCTGCATTAACCAGGATAAGGGACTCCCGGCTAAAATATGCCGATGGGAGATAATCGCATCATGCAGCAGTCGATATGCCCAGTTTGCAAAGAGAATCGCTTCCTCATTCACTTCATCGGAGTGGAACATGGAAATATTTAATTCATGTTCATATTCAATCGACGTATCGATCACCCCTTCAAACTCATCAGCCGTCACCTCATGGGCGATAATTACGTCTTCGGGAATGTTAGACGTGTCACTATCCGGAGATTCATAATGCAACAATTGACGATAGCCCACTTCTTTCTTTTCATTGGGACCGACAGCAAATTCCGGATCATCCCAGTTGTTGGCAATCAGGTGTCCATTTTTCTTCTTCACCTGTAACGTAGTTCCCACCTTTTGAATCTGCTGGCAGACTTTTTTCAAAGATTTTAGGGCTTTACCATTGCGATCGCGTGCCAGATACTCTAGGCTGAATACCTCATTGACTGCTCGTTTAATTAACCGAATGTGAGATTGTGCCGCTAATTGATGTCCCAAGCAAATAAATAAAGCGGGCGCACTTGTCGGCGATCGCGAAAGCAGCAGTTTATCGGTGAATCTGTGGAGTTCATCTAGGGAACATTTGGCATCGTTAAAGGTGCTAGCATCGCGCACCGACGGATCACCGCCTTCTACCACCACCGCTAACCCCGACGTTATGATCGGTACGACTAAATCTGGATCAAGCATACCCGACGACCAAAACGGGAACAGCAGTGAATCACAATCGGCAATTTTCTGTGCCAAATACGCCACATTCAGCGACGCCCGCACATCTTCGCCAACGTGATTAAACCCGACGTGTCCCCAGGGTTCGATCACCGCGATCGCATTGCGAAATAAGTCCGGGTGCTTCATCAGGAAGTCTAAATCTTCCTGAGAATTAATCACCTTTTCCAACGGCAGTCCTTTGCCCCATTCAAAGCCTGCGTTTTCCATCGTCATGGATACGTCAGGCAAGGGATCTTCTGAATGGCGATCGGCTAAAAACCGACCCAATAAAATGTGAACCGATTCAAAATCAGAACCCCCTTCACACAAGTAACCCGGTCTAAGTCTCCAATCGTTGGTTGTTAATGTTTTAGGCTTAACGGATGATGATTTTGACATCTATATTGGACTCCTTAACACGTTTCTTTCTCTAGTCTACCCATCAACGAGTGACCATGGTACTTGGCTCTATAGAGCGTTTTCAAATGAGATGCAAGAAACCCTGAACACAATTCAACAAGAAGGCTTTCAAACCTTTTTGGGTTTACAAATTATTTGTAAACGCTGTATGATTTGGTAAGTTTATTGTCTAGCTGTAAAGCAGTAATCGATATCGTCCATTTTTATCATATTCTTTATTGAAAGTCAATTCCCATCTTTAATTTTCAAAGAATTGACATAAACTGTAGTGTTTACTACAGAAAAAATCCTAAAAGTAGGGCAATAGGGAACGGACTTTCTTGCAACAGTTTCATCCCTCTGTTAAGGTAAAATTTGGCGCTTAGGTCGGCTTGTCATCCCAGGATTCTGAGGGGGGGTAGTGCTGAAGGGGTGACAAGAAACGTGAAGGATAGGCAGGGTATAGGGGGTAGGGTGTCGAGAATATAAACGATTAGAAGGGATGTTTTCTGGGTCAGTTCTGGCGGTTCGGGATCAAAAAGATAAATGGAGGACTTAAGCACATACGCCATTTATGGTAGGGGTACGATAATATCCATGGGTGTCAACTTAAGCCACATTACCCACGATAGGATACTGGGTGTGGGGTATGGGGTGTGGGGTATGGGGGAAAGCGAGCAATTTTGGGGAGCTATGTATTAAACGGAGCCTGTTTGAAAAAAACATTGTGGAT
>NZ_JAVKEA010000030.1:0-41869 GCF_040221695.1 Coleofasciculus sp. E2-BRE-01
CCAAAGCCCACCGATTTGACACCAACGGGTGAAGTCGCCTTGGGCTTCAGGTCCCCACAGTAGCAGTAGGGAATGACCGAAGGTATCGGCGGGGGTGGAAACCGCCACAGTTAGGAAGTTACAGCCTTCCAAGTAGGAAGACGCTAAACCGTGGGTATACCACGAGGTAACAAAAGTTGTACCGGTTAGCCAAGCTCCAACCGCCAAGTAGGCGCAGGGGAGCAGGAGTATACCTGACCAACCGATGAATACAAAGCGATCGCGCTTTAGCCAGTCATCGAGTGCGTCAAACCATCCTCTTTGGCTGGGAGCGCGTCCGACAGCTATGGTCATCGTTTCAAATCCTCTTACATTAAGGGTTTACAAGGATTTTTCCCTTGACAGTTCCACAGCGATAGACTGGGAATTTTTGACACTCTCCCTTCTTCTAGAAAGGAGATTCTATGGAAATTTCGTTCCATATATCCCGATCAACGGGTTCCCAGGCACACGACGGAAAGCCATAAGGGCATCGTGTTATCTCCTAACCCCTGTTAATTCAGGGTTGGGCGTTTCAAACCTTCGCGGTTTGGGTTTCGCCGAGTCCCGGCGTACCTTAACTGTGAGAAAGTCAGCCGACTTGACTAACTTTGCCTGAATACCGGGTGTGCCAAGCACCCTAGCGTTACCAGCTTATAATTTAACTGGCGTGGACTTAATTTTTCTTAAACTATCATATTTTTACACGAATCCTCGATTTTCGCTAGGGAGAGTAGGGGATTCAGTGCTTCAATACCATAATAGTCAAGGTTGGGAAATTTACAAATTGATACATCTGACTCAGAATTGCCCTTGAGCAGCACAGGGGGTCATCGGTTGGCTTAAGACTTATGAGCGGCTACCTGTTGGCTTTCAGCCCAAGTCTGTGACCCTATCCAGGACGGAACCAAAAATGGCATTGTAAATAATTCTCCAATCTACGTGACTTTATTTGCTATTATTTTCTATTGGGTCTAGCTAAGATGACATAAAATAACCGAAGCGGCTCTTGGGGGGTGAACCCTTGAACAATCTCTCCCTCAGGTGTACAAAGACCATTACCCATACATCACAACGGAATAAAGGTTAAACAGGGAAAACGAGGGACGTTCTCTCGCCTGTCTAACAGGCGGCTGTCTCATTGGCTGTATAGAACTTTGGTGCAGTTGTTGCAAAGGAAGTGTGTTAGCGAAGCGGGGCGAAGCCCGGAGGAGGGGATTCAGCTAGTGGTGAAAGACCCCTTCAAAACCTCGCAGTTCTGCTCAAGCTGCAACAGATGGGATAGACGAAACCGAAAAGGTGACAGGTTTAGGTGTGTTCATTGTGGCTACCTTGCCCATGCTGACCACAACGCGGCACACAACCTGGAGCTTTTAGGCGTGGCGGGAGTTTATGGTCTCCGTTCCTACTTAAGTTCAAAAAGTTAAAGTTTTGGATAACCATAGTAATAGGCGGAGCGTATTGTAGAGAGTGAAGGAACAGGATAGTATGACAGCCACCCCAACCCAACAAGAGAACAAAATACTGCGTCAATCTGTTTTAGGCTCTCGGCGATTGAGCAACTACTGGTGGGCGGTAGTCGCCTCAATCGGTGGTACAGGATTTCTTTTAGCCGGACTTTCCAGTTATTTTCAACGGGATCTCTTGCCTGTGGGCGATACCAGAGGTTTACAGTTTATCCCTCAAGGCATCGCCATGAGCTTTTACGGGATTGCTGGCTTGCTCTTTGCCCTCTATCTCTGGCTGGTTATCCTTTGGGATGTTGGCGGCGGATACAATGAGTTCAACAAGGAAACCGGAATGGTAAAAGTTTTTCGTTGGGGCTTTCCAGGCAAAAACCGCAAAGTCGAGTTTAGCTGTCGCCTTCAAGATGTGCAATCGATTAAAGTTGAGATCAAAGAAGGGCTTAATCCCAACCGCACTCTCTACCTGCGCGTCAAAGATCGCCGGGAGGTTCCACTCACTCGTGTAGGACAGCCTTTGTCCCTATCGGAACTGGAAAACCAAGGTGCAGAACTGGCTCGTTTCCTCGCTGTCCCCCTAGAAGGCATGTAATCGGAAATTCAGGTTAACTATCTCCTTTTTGGTAGAGAAAAGGCAGAGGGGGGAAGACTCTAAGGCAGAATGATTAAGTAGCATAAGCTACAAGAAGGTAGGTTAATAAATATGCAAGTAATCGTCCGGCGCTGGTTCCTGGTTGTGGTAGTAATTGTTGGCTTAAGTCTCGGAGCTTGTAGTTCGTCAAAGGTGGCATCCCAAAACACGACGGATTCCTCAACAGCCGCAACAACAGAAACGTCGGTAGCTCAGGTCACTAATCCTCAAATTAGCAACTTACCCCGATTAGAGGGAAAAGCGACCGTTGTTTTAACGGTTAAAGATTCTCCGATTACCATTGAGGTCGATGGCACAAATGCCCCAATTACAGCCGGGAATTTTGTCGATTTGGTCGAGCGGGGTTTTTATGACGACTTAGTGTTTCACCGAGTTGTGCGTGAACCCCAACCTTTTGTGGTTCAGGGAGGTGATCCCCAAGGGAAAGACCCCAATGTTCCGGTAGAACGTCTGGGAACCGGGAGTTTTACTGACCCGAAAACAGGGCAGCCTCGTTACATTCCTTTAGAAATAAAGCCAAAGGATGCCGAGGCTCCCATCTATAGCAAAACGTTGGAGCAAGCTGGAATTTCTGCTCCTCCGGAGTTGCAGCATACTCGTGGTGCTGTGGCGATGGCACGCTCATCGATGCCAGATTCAGCCTCATCGCAGTTTTATATCGCACTATCGGATCTGTCTTTTCTAGATGGAAATTATGCGGTGTTCGGCTATGTTAAAAATGGCATGGATGTGGTAGATACTATCCAAGTGGGCGATCGCATCGAGTCAGCCGAAGTCACCCAGGGACTGGAAAATCTGAAACGACCTGAGTCTGAGGCAGAAGAATCTCCCTAGTCGGGGGAGCTGGGGGAGCAGAGGGAGCTGGGGGAGCTGGGGGAGCTGGGAGAAGAAAGTCAATAGTCAAAATTTGGGTTTGCATTCGGTTGTTGTTACAGGAATTGGTCTAATCTCAGCATTAGGGGGTTTAGAACAGAGTTGGCAACGACTGCTTAATGGTGAGTCAGGGATTCGCTCTTATCAACCCTTTCCAGAATTACCTGTTCGACCCTTGGCGCTAATCAATTCCGTGCCAAGTTCATTAACGAGGTTGACTCAGGTCATCGTCGCCGATGCTCTGGCTGATGCCAATCTTCAGACACCGATGCCTAATTGTGGTGTGGTGGTTGGCTCTAGTCGTGGCTGTCAGGCGTCTTGGGAAGAGTTGATCAGAGCCGCTCTTGAGCAGGGAAGTGGTGGCGTAGGGGAGCTATTCTCCAGTCGCCATTCCTCCCGGCTGAAGCAAGAGACTTGGTTAGAAACATTGCCACATCAAGCCGCGATCGCAACAGCTCGTCAAATTGGCTCGATGGCACCTGTGTTAGCACCCATGGCAGCTTGTGCCACGGGAATTTGGGCGATCGCACGGGGGGTTGAACTGATCCAAATCGGTCAATGTCAACGGGTTATTGTCGGTGCGGTGGAAGCCCCGATTACCCGGTTAACCTTGGCAGGATTTGACAAAATGGGGGCTTTGGCAAAAACAGGGGCTTATCCCTTTGACCAACGACGAGAGGGTTTAGTGTTGGGTGAAGGGGGAGCGGTTTTGGTGTTGGAGTCAGCAGAATTAGCGTTGAGTCGCGGTGTGCCAATTTATGGACAAATCTTAGGCATGGGATTAAGTTGTGATGCATACCATTTTACTACGCCCAAGTCAAGTAGCAAGAGTGCGATAACCGCAATTCAGCAATGTTTAGACCGAAGTCATCTTTCCCCCACTGAGATTGACTATATTCACGCTCATGGCACAGGGACTCGATTAAACGACGAGAATGAAGCCCAGTTAATGGATGATTTGTTTACCCATAGAGTAGCGGTAAGTTCAACCAAGGGAGCCACGGGTCATACCTTAGGTGCATCGGGCGCGATCGGTGTCGCGTTTTGTTTGATGGCACTCAAGCATCAGATATTACCGCCTTGTGTAGGCTTGGGCAAACCCGCGTTTGATTTAGATTTGGTGACCCAAGCCCGTCGGCACAAGGTTCGCCAAGTATTATGTTGGAGTTTTGGTTTTGGGGGTCAAAATGCAATCCTGGCTCTGGGGAAGTATAGCAGTCCCAAGGCAGGTTAGGACATTCTTTACTGTTCCCTATTCCCTGTTCCCTGTTCCCTGTTCCCTGTTCCCTGTTCCCTGTTCCCTGTTCCCTGTTCCCTGTTCCCTGTTCCCTGTTCCCTTCTCATCATACTCAACGTTAATTGTGTCCGACTACTTAAATTTAAATCCATGACAGCTTATTAGTTTTGAGTGTGATTATCTGCAGTCAAGGACGTTGGGTTACTCATTTGCAGTGCCGTTTTCGTATCCATACCTGTCTTTTCCCAAATTGCCTCTAACACAGAATTTTCATCCAGTTCAGCACTAATGTAAGTGGTATTTTCGCTAGCCACGATTGCCTGGGCTTGGGCGGCGATATCGGGATATTTTTGGAAGACGGCTTGAAGAACTTGATCTCGGCATTGGAAAAGTTCGTCATAGCCAAAAACGCGATCGCACTCCCAGAATTGAACCGCTAATTGGTGTCCGGCTAACGCTGACTTAACAGTGGCTAGAATCTCAGCATCCCCGTAGGCATTTTCGACGATAGGTGTCAGATCACTTATATCTTCGCCATATTCTTTGGGATGAATATCACCTTCAATTTTGATTTGGATCACACGCAATTCCTCAAGCGCTGTTTCCAGAGGGGGTGGAATTACAGGGGGTGAGGTTTTATTGGCGATTTCGTCCGAACGATTGGCATCCGTACTTTCCGAACGCACGGATAGTATACTCAGCACACAGCTTACGAGTAGGGTAACTGTCATGAAGATCAGCGCTAATTTCTTAAATTGCATCTGTCAAACTATTAAAATAAATGGATTAGCCGCCCGCTTGAGTTTATTATTCCCAAGTCACTAGCCAAAAATCACCAAAGCCATTTTAAGGAAACGAGTTTTAATCGTGAGACTAAAGCAGGAAAGCCTGGTGGCTCAATCTTAACATTATGTTTGAGCCTTATGGGGATTTGATTTTGGTGTTAATCTATCCGTGCTCATTAAGTTGACAGGACTATCTTATAATCCTATTTTCAAAGCAAACTCTTAAATGTTTTTGGGGCTTAAATATATCTTAAAGTTTCCATAGTTTAATTTTTTATTGAAGATATATAAGATCTTAGACTAATTTCTTCAATCTTCTGCATACTGGGGAGTTGCTGAATAAGGGTTGGGGTAAGGATAGGGAACGGAAAGCGGTTGTCGTGCAAGCGTCTGGCTCGCTATTTTGTCGGAGTTTTTATCTATTGAGGCTTATTTATTGCACTTTATGAACCTTTAATTGTCCTGAAACCCTTTCTTTTTAAGGGTTTCCAGTTTTTGCAGCAAGTTCTACTTAAGAATAATGGCAGCAGGTATTCCTTACGGAGTATCCTTTTGAAAGATCGTAGCCTCTCTGCCAACAGGCTTATTCCTAAGGCATCAGGCTTATAAATGTGTGAAGCTGATACCCGCGATCGCGAGTTTTTTGATCGCCATTGGTGCGAGTACAATTAACACCTTAAGCCACACAGGGGCAAGCACCAGGCTAACCAATAGGCAAATCATGGCAGTAAACGCGGCGGCAAGTTGGACAATTTCTTCTGTCGTGTTAACAACCACACAAACTGCTGCGAAGGTGATTGTTAAGGTTATCAATAAAACCAAAAGCATAATAACTCACCAGGGTAGATTCGATTGAGCGATGGTTTGTGTTCCTGGGACTGATAAGACTTATGCCTGTCTCTCCACTCTCATTTTGACTGGCGACTGGGTTGTGATGCGAGGAACAATCAAACCTCCTCTCTTAACGACTACAAATTTTTAGATGGGAGTGTCAAGAGGTATCCAGGGTTTCACACAAGCTTCATCAAAGCTTCATGAAGACCTCATGAAGGCTTAATAATAGGATTAGGGGTAGCCAACCTCGAATTGCCACACTTGGCTAAATCACATCGAGTTTCATCCCTAGGTTAGTTGCGCGATTACCTAAGAGATGTTTTTGAACTGACGCATGGAAATAAGTCCTATAGGAGAGGTTGGCTCTAGCTACTTACTCTTACAATTTATGAAGAATTAACCCACAAAGCTATATATGATTCTCTCTACTGATATCCAGATTCCCTTTTCTCGCTCCATTGTTTTTGCGACCTACCGTGATAGGTTAATGGAGTTAATCCCCTATATGACGAATGTTCGGAGCATCGACGTGAAGTCCCGTCATCAAGACAATGCATGTATTCACGCCGTCAATGAGTGGCATGGTGGTGGCGAGATTCCAGCTCCGGTTAGAACACTGTTGAGCAAAGATATGCTGAAGTGGACAGAATATAACACCTGGAATGAGTCAGATTATACTCTGGTATGGAGTATAAAGACTCACGCCTTTACCGAAGCTGTTCACTGCGCTGGCAAGAATCGCTTTTTGAATGATCATGGTCAGACGTTGATTGAAAGTCGCGGCGAAATCAGGATTGATCCTAAGCGGATTCAGGGAGTCCCACCGTTGTTAAAAAACAAGGTTGCATCCGTGGTTGAGGATTTTCTGAGCAAAAAAGTTGAACCTAACCTGCTACAGATGAGTGAAGGGGTACGTCAATATCTAGACCAACAAACCATTAAATACAAACTTGCTTAAAGCGGTTTTGTGGTTTGGCATACAAGTTCGTAGTAAGAGTTTTAGCCTTATTCAACCATTTTAGGTGTGCCACGCCGCCATCGTAGTGGACTGACACAGCTAAAATTGTGGAATAGATTTTATCAACTCAAAAACGGCTGCTTCTACTGTTGCTACCGAATCATAGACTCTATCTGCATAAGCATAGAAAGCGCTATCGTCATCTCGATGAGCTAGCAAATAGGAGCGTAATTCCTTTTTGCTCATTGTCTGAAAATTAGGTTGCATCGTCATAAATTAACTCACCATCAGGGTCAATTAATATTTTTATATCATCCCCAGCCAGAATAAACAAATTGCCTGTGCGTTCATCGATGCGAACGAGGAAAATAAGCTGGTACATCCTGGTTAAAGCATAACAAACTAAGTAACACTTCGATGCCTGGACTGCCGTTGGAAAAATTTTTCATCCTCCATCCATTTCAGTCTATCTAGTTTACATTTTTCCAGCCCTTGAGACTTTAATGCTTACCCTATAGCTGAACAACGATCGCACGGACAGAACGTTAAACTGACTGCCAAAGCTTAATTTTGCGATCGCTTCCCGCGCTGACGAGAATATCCCCATGGGGACTAAAGGCTAGAGAACGAACGGGTTGGGCATGTCCTGACAGCTTGGTTAATCGTTGACCATTTTGAACATCCCACAATTCAATTAGCGCACCACTTCCACTGGCGAGAACTTGACTATCGGGACTAAATGCCAAAGCCGCCACGCCAGGTGACTCGGGGGCAAACGTCCGTAATAATTTACCCGTTTGGGGATTCCAGAGGGTTATGGCCCGACTGCTACCACTGGCAAGCATCAGACCATCTGGGCTAAATTCTAGACAGGTAATGTTTGTAGACTGATTGGTAAACGTCATTAGCGGTTTACCATTATGAGGATTCCAAAGTTTTAGAGTGCCATTTAAACTGCCCACGGCACAACTATGACCATTCGGGTTAAAGGCAATATGTCGGGCTGAATCTGAATTTCCGGCTAAAATACGCAGCAATTTACCTGTTCGTACTGCCCAAAGTTTAATTTCCCAATCCCCGCTACTAATTAAGATCTGACCATTAGGACTAAATATAATATCTCGCACCCGATCCGCACGACTCACCAAAGTATTAATCAGTTTTCCGGTGCTGAGTGACCACAGTTTGATAGTTTTATCAAAACTGCCACTGGCTAAAATCTGACCATTTGGACTAATTGCCACACAGGTTACACGGTGGCTATGTCCAGTTACGTTATGCAAAGGTTTGCCGAGGCGTAATGCCCACAGTTTAATGCTTTTGTCATAACTGCCACTGACTAACGTCTTACCATCTGGACTGATAGCAATGGCACGAATCTCATCTGTATGTCCAGAAAGAGTCCGACGCAGTTTCACCTTTTCCCAGGGATTGGGTGAGGTGGAAATGGGCAATAACTGAGTAATTAGAGACATCAGTCCTTTGGCTTTGGACTGAATTGGCGATCGCTTCTTGATCGGAATCGGTGCTGGTGGCGGTAAGGAAGGGGTGGGAGCAATAATGTCTTCAATACAACGGCGAATCATGGCTGGGGTTTGCGGGCGCTGACCGGGAAACGTCGCCATCAGATAATCGACTAAATCGGCTAATTCTTTGCTAACTTGCGGCGCACTCTCTCGCCATTGCAATTTGCCCGTCCGGGGGTGAGACTCAAAATCGTTGGGAGATTTGCCTGTGAATAAATAGACAAAGGTGCGACCTAGGGCAAAGAAATCCGATTGCGCTACGGCTTTACCTTCCATTTGTTCCGGTGGGGTATACCCACTAGAAATAATCACGGTGCCGGTTTCATCTTGTTTTTGCCGTTGTAAGTAGGTTTCGGTGATCTCCCGCACTGCCCCAAAGTCAATTAATGCCAGTTGCCCATTCGGTCGCAGGATAATATTGGAGGGCTTGATATCTCGATGGATTAGCTCTTGTTGGTGCAGTTGTTCTAAAATATCTAAAAGTTGTTTCAACCACGCGATCGCTTGGTCTTGATTGAGGACAGGTTTTTTGCGACCGGATCGCCACTGCTTCAACGTGATCCCCTCAATTTTCTCCATGATTAAGCAGTGCAAGGAGACTTCTGTCCCCTGCGACCAGACAAAATAGCCATCTGACTTAACTCTGGGAATACCAGGATGTTGAAGCCGACTCAAGACCATAGCTTCACGCTGGAATAAGGATACAGCTTTTTCTTTAGCGTCATAGCTGTAAAACCGATCCAGATTCAGAACTTTCAGGACTTTGGCAATTCCCTGATCATCGACTTCAAAGGTTTGACTAAACCCACCTTTACCGAGTGTTCGCAGGACTCGATAACGATTTTGAAGCAACAGGTTGGGGTATATCATGAGGGGGGTTAGAAACAGTAATCTTGGCTACGTCGCAGTATCACTTATCTCTTTTTGCTTCGCCACTTATGCCAAACCTCTAGGGTCTGCTTACAATCTGCCTTCAATCGCATCCAATAAGTTGATCGTGTTAAGTCGTGCATATCCCACCATTTGGTCAGATGTTCCTTCTAGTATAGAAAGAATCGCTTTAAGTTGATCATCTAGGCGATCTGTGTCTTTTAACACATACAATCGATCCCTGACGCGAGTAAGAATTAGGCGAATTTGTAGCGTCTTCAAATCATCGGATACCTGTTCTTTGACTAGGGCATGACTCCTGAGCAGCCCCAGTTGACTTACGGATTTGGTTTTACAAACAGTTGAAATTTGCTGACACACCTGGTCAATAAATTGATTGGTGGCATACTTCAACAGAGCCGGCTGAATGGTGAAAATCGCTTCATTAGCTTCAGCATTGGGTTCTTTTTCCAACAGCGATCGGCGTTTGAGGGATTCCAACGCTGCCAGGAGTTTCGATAAGGATGTCACCGAAAACTTCATTGCCTCTTTTAGTTCCGAAATTGAAAGCGGCTGATTTTCCAGTGCCAACCAATAAATGATTTCCTGTTCTAAAGGAGATAAACGTTGGAATTGTTGATTAAAAACATTCGGTAAAATATCACCAATAATTAATGTACTTTGCTCTAAAAATTCCGAAATATTTCCGTCAAATATTTCTTGGATAGTTGTCGCCATAATTTTTAGGGCTAACGGATTGCCGCGATAAAGCTGAATCAAGGCATCAGCACTTGACTTTAAGGAAGAAAATCCTTTCGTTTCTAAAATGCGTTTGGCATCCTCCGCACTTAAGCCTTTGAGTTTGAGTTCTCGAACAGGGAGTTTTGTACCCGCTAATGAGGCAATTTCTATCGGTTTTTCCCGACTAATCAGCAGTAAGCAACTTTGATGGCGTTCTTCAGCCATGCGCCGAATCAGTTCCCCGTAGTCTTGATACCCGTCTCGATAATGTCCGGCTAACCTGCCACTACTCATGATAGTTTCCACATCATCGAGGAGCAACAAACAGCGATGGCGTTGGCAGTAGTCCATCAGTTGCGAAATTTGACCGTTAGTGGTATTGGGTGACTCTTGTTCCTTACCCTCCGATAAAAAGTCGATGATCTCAGTGAGGAGATCACCCAGGGGTGAAGCATGACGTAGCGATCGCCAGATCACATATTCAAAGGAAGATTGTACCTGTTCAGCTACCTTCGCTGCCAGGGCGGTTTTACCGATTCCCCCCATTCCCAGGAGTGCTACGATACGACAGCGTTCTTTGCCAATCCATTGGTCTAGCTGTTTCAGTTCTGACGTGCGACCGTAAAAGATGGAGATGTCAATGGTTTCTCCCCAATCTTGGCGGCTACGACTATTGGAGGGTGTCGTCTTGCCTTGATCGACAATTTCTTCCCAGTTGAGTCCTAAAACGTGACAATATGCTTTAAAGGCATGAGCGCTAATGGGTTGTCTTCCGGCTAAAAACCGCTTCCATGTTCCTTGAGAGAGTCCAGTAGCATAAGGTCCCCCAGTATACCACGGTTTATCCGGTTCCAGTATGCGACTAGCCTCAAGCAAGCAGGTGTCGTCATCGTCAAGACTCCAACTCCACCCCTTTTCGTTTCTGGCTTGCTTGATTTTAGCGAGTCCCCATTGAGAGGCTTTAAGAGTCGGCACTGTCTCACCTTAGTTTTGCCATTTGTCAAGATCGATTTTAGAGCAATTTCTAACGTTATGGATAAAAGCACACATTCAAAGAGGTCATGACCCAAATAATGGAGTCACGCTCATTATGCCCTGAACTAAAGTAATCTTCCAGAAGGCTGGTGTTTATTGTGACAATTGTATCATATATACTGTTGAGCTAAAGGGCAATTACCTGGTACTGTCCAATACCAAAACGGGCAAAGCCAGTTAATTGTAGGGGCGGGTTTAGCCATTCAAGCTAGCTTTTTATTAATAACTGAGCAACAAAACCCGCCCTTATTCAAAGGTAATGGCGTAGCACACTTCCTCTTAACAATCTAGGGCTAAAGCCCTGACTACGAACGAACTCCTCAAACAGGCGCGATCGCTCCTACACTAGAGTTATAATACCTAGTCATTAATGTAGAGGCTTCTATGCATCTGCAACCTCGCCCATTCATCACTCGCCTTACGGCTGTCCTCAGCCTTCTACTCCTCAGCGCTTGTAACGGGAGTAACACGAATCCAGACAATTTCAGTGGTCTCACAGTTAAATTCCTCGCAGGTAGCGCCTTGGGAGACTTCTGCAACCAAGCGGCGGAACAATTTAATCAACAACAACCCCAACTTGATAATGGCATCGCCATCCGCCTAACCTGTGAATCAATGGGGAGTGGCGATATTGTTACTAGCCTGGTTTCTCAAGGCTCACAACTCAAAAATGGCACCCTGGAAGCAGAATCTGCGGAATTGCCCACATTGATTTCCGTGGATGGCGAAATTTACCAAAGTCAGCTAATCTACCGGATGAATCAGCTATTTCCCGGACAAAACTACATCCCGGAGATTACCGACTCCCCCCTGCTGGCAAATAGTCCGATGGTATTTATGGCACAGGAGGATGTAGCTACAGGATTGAAGAACACGGCTGATCCCTTCAAAGCCTTAGTCACAGCCGAAACCCATCAAGATATTGACCCCGCCAGTCCCCCCTTAGCCGTTCACTATGTCCATACCGCCCCCACCCGTTCTAATTCTGGCTTACAAACCTTAGTCGCCCAATATGCGGCGGTTTCGGGGAAGCGCCCGGAAGATTTAACGGTGGAAGATGTTAAGAACTATGAATCCCAAGTTCAGCAAATCCAAAGCAAAATTACTCGGTATGGCGTTTCCACCGATTCTCTAGCGGAAGCCATGGTGCAAAATGGACCGTTTTGGGCGTCTGTGGGTTCAGTTTATGAGTCTTCGGTGATTGCGGCGAATGCGAACCCTCAACCTAATCAACCTCGTTACCAAGCCGTTTATCCTAACGCCACTTTTACATCAAATATGCGGGCGATTATCCCCAATGCGCCTTGGGTGAGTGAGGAAGAAAAAGCCGCCGCCGAGAAGGTTGTTACTTATTTACAATCGCCTGAAGCCCAACAAATTGCCACGGAACTCGGTTTGCGCCCAGGAACCCCAGGCGTGGCTTTAGGACCTAAGTTTATCCCAGAATTTGGCGTTAACCCCCAGGCGAAATACGATTCCTATCGCCCCCCTCAACCTGAAGTTGTTGAGGCAATGTTAACCTCCTGGCAAGAGGTGGCAAAGAAACCGTCCCAAGTGGTTGTGGTTGTGGATACATCAGGTTCGATGACGGGTAATAAGTTACCTGCTGTACAGAATACATTGCAGAAATATATTAATAGTTTAGGGTCTAAAGATAAGATTGCCCTGATTGATTTTGATGAGGAAATTCGCGAACCTGTGTTAGTCGAAGGAACTGATGCCGGACGGAATCGCGGTTTGGAGTTTATTAGTGGTCTCAAAGCTGATGGAGGGACTAAACTTTATGATGCAGCGCTTTATGCCCGTAACTGGTTGCAAGAAAATCCGCGCCCGGATGCGATTAATGCTGTGCTAATTCTCACCGATGGTGAAGATTCTGGTTCTCAGATTAATCTGAATCAACTGGAACAAGAATTGCAAAAAAGTGGGTTTAATAGTGATCAGCGAATTGCCTTTTTTACCATTGGTTATGGCAGGGAAGGTGAGTTTGATCCTCAAGCGCTGAAGGCAATTGCTGACCTGAATGCAGGCTATTACCGTAAAGGAGATCCAGAAACGATTGCTACGGTTATGAATGATTTGCAGGTTGAATTTTAGTTGGTCATTGGTATTATGTCATTGGTCATTCTTCAAGTCGTTCTCGGCTTTAATACAGATGCGCCGAGTTAAGTTAGGGGTTTTCTCCTAAACGTTATTAGTAAAACCTGTCCCGACAAACGTAAGTAAAGGGCGGGTTTTGTAGCCAAGCTAGGAAAAACAATCAACATTAGTCCCTAAACCCGCCCCTACAAATAGGTTCCCTCGACAGAAACGAAGGATCAATATAAAAACTATTGCATTCAGTCAGGGCGGGTTTAGTCGCATCTGGGTTAGGCAAGAAACGATAATAGTGAAACCCGCCCCTACACAAAATACACAATACAAAACCGATGAAACTGGCAAATCCACTTAACTACCCTTTAGCTGTACTCGCTGGCGGAATTGTCCTTGTTGTCGGCGTTCGTCTGGCTAACTTACCCAGTGTGGCAATGTTACCATTTGCCGCCGTTATTGCTACAGGCGGCGCGATCGCACTCAAATCTAAAGAACCGGAAACACTGAATCTAGAGAACCCGGAACTGGCGCGGGAACTGCAATTGGTCAAACAGCAAGCCCAGACGTTAGCAGGGAAAGCGGAGATATTGCGATCACAGGCGACTCAACTCTTAAGCGATGGCTTAGAAGTCGAGTTACTCGCCGCCGTTCAGTATACGTGCGATCGCGCCTCTGAATTGCCTGCTAAAGTTGACCAGTTGACTCAACGCTTCCAAGGGGCTGATTCCCTATTATCCGTCAGTGATTTACAACAACAACTCGAACAGGTCAATCAAAAACAAACCCAAGCCAGTGGTGTTGCTAAAGACCAACTTAACAAACTTACAGAAAGCTTGCAGCGTAATCTTCAGTTAGCGCGTCAGGGACAAGATGCGCGTCAAGCACAAGTTACCAGTCTTTCGACTATGATTGCTGATGCAGCCGGGGTGTTGCAGCAACTCCAAAATAAGCTAAGAACTGCCGATTTAAATGACTCCGAACAAGCCAGAGAACTCCGTTCCTTGAGTGAAGAACTTCATAGTTTAGAAGAGAGTTTCGATCTATTGGTAACAAAATAATCCAAGTACACCAGTCCAGTAGACATATTTGACATAATACTCAAACCATGCATTGCTTAGAAAACCGATACAGTAGTCCGATTGATCGGGTAAATCGCCACCTTAGCGACCAAAATTCTCCCGACAGAATAAGGGCGGGTTTTGCTGATCAGTTATTAGTGACAAGCTTACCTGAGAAGCTAAACCCGCCCCTACAATTGATTAATCATAGACGTGGTATGAAAACAAACGTTTGACTTTTGACTTTTTACATCCGCGTAGTGGTACTAGCAATTTCTTCTCCCCAGAACAATGGCAACCCAAACTCGTCAATCTCAAAACCCAACCCGGCTGTTAACCTCCATTGGCATTATCCTGGTATCTTTAGGCTTAACTTACACCCCCTTACCTGGATTCAACCAGACTGTTATTGTGGTTAGTGGAACTGAACTGGCTGAACCCCTGCAAAGTCTAGAAGCCAAGTTTGAGGAAGAAAATCCGGGAATTGACTTAGAACTCAAGTTTCAAGGTTCCCAGGATATGGTCAATAACTATATTGATAACCAGAACGACTTCCAGCCTACGGTACTCATTCCTGCCAGTAGCGAGATTGTACAGGAATTACGCGATCGCATTCAGGCGCAACAGAATGGTGAACCTTTCTACAATACGCCTCAACCTATTGCCAAAACGATCCTTGTGGGTGTGGCTTGGACTCAACGTGGCAATATTCTGTTTCCCAACGGGCGTTTCCAATGGCAACGGGTTGAACAAGCCATGCAAGCAGGAAACTGGGAAGAAATTGGCGGGAATAACGATTGGGGCAGTTTTGATTTTGTAATTACCGATCCTACCCGTTCTAATAGTGGTCAGGTAACGTTAGGACTATGGGCGCAGTCTAAATTAGGCGGACGTCCACTCAGCAGCGCTACATTAAACAATCCTGAAATTAATTCCTTATTTAGTTTAATTAAGCGTTCCGTCTATCAGCCGCCCCGTTCAACTGATATATTACTACAAGAATTTATCAGTCGGGGTCCCAATGATGCAGATGTGGCTACCGTGTATGAAAGTATTGCCCTTTATCGTTGGCAGCAATCAGCCGCGAATCAAGGCAAACCCTACCAAATTTATTACCTTGATCCGACAATTGAAACGGTATCGACCGCCGCCATTGTACGACGCAATGTGAATGAAGGAGAGGCAAAAGCTGCCCAACAATTTTTAGAGTTTCTGACTCAACCACCCCAACAGGAAGTGTTTGTGCAGTACGGTTTCCGTCCCGTTAATAATACCGTTGATTTACAAACCGTTGCCAATAGTCCTTGGTCTCAGACTATTCCAGGTGCTGAGATAAATCCCCCTGGAAACGTGATTCCACCCCCGGATAAGCAAGTGTTAACTGAAATTCAACGGTTATGGGAGAGGGCAAATTAATGAAGTCATTCGTCATTTGTCATTTGTCATTCGTCATTTGTCCTAGGAACCATAACGTACCATTTCAGTAAGCCGTCATAAAAAACCGTGGAACTCTCTAAGTCCCACGATATTTGGCATGAGGAGTTTTAGCTTTACCTTCGATTCTAAAACCCCTCACTCTTTAACATGTCCCCGTAACCATTTTGGTAACGAGATGTTAGAAAAAGTTATTTGTGTTGATTGTTTACCGTTCATTGTTCATTGTTCATAGGACTGATGCATAGGATCTATCTGTAGGGTGCGTTAGCGTAGCGTAACGCACCATTGCCGCTACGCCCTGTCTCTTAATCCTCTAATTCAGGTGGTGAATCAGGGATAGACTCAGGCTGTTCTATCGATTGGGGAGGCGAAAAGCGATCGCGCATTTGTTTGAATGCTTGGGGATTGAGTAGCCACTGGGCAATAAACACAGCAGCGCCCGCCGAGAGGATAATCACCAGTATGCCAAAAACTCCTAAGATGATCTTGAACCAATCCTGACTAGAGGATGCGACTTCAACGTCTATGGGTTCGGACATTTCCTCGTCCTCCTCACCAACAGGTTCCTCTGTGGTTGGCAATTGAGTCTCTAACTCGATAGTCTGGGCATTCTTTTCCAGTTGTAATCCTTCCAGATTCAACACCACTGGATATTGTGGAGAAACACCACAATAGGTGAGAACAACGGAAGCATTATCATAACCATTCCGTTGATTTGCCTGATCAACCAGAAACTGTACTGCTGCTTCTAGGGATAGCTTGCCACTGAACACATCTTTGGCAAAATCCGCATAAACAGACTCGATCAAATTGTTATCACTTACCCCATCGGAACAGAGCAACAATAAACCATCTTCCTCTAAAATCAAGCGGCGTACATGGGGATAAAGAGACTCCGCATCCTTGGTTCCTACGGCTTGGGTTAATGCGCCAGCATCTGGGCGCTGTAAGGCATGACGGTACAAACTTCGACCCATCCTGACTTCCCGCGTTGCCACATCATCATCGACAGTAAGCTGTTGGCAGTAGTCGGGAGTGATCCAGTAGGCACGACTATCCCCGACACTGGCAATGTAGAGTTCGTGACTATTGCCTTCGCTATCCGATTGAATCACCGTTTGCGGCAATTGTAGGGCTAGGGTTAAAGTTGTACCCATACGCCGCCGCGATTCTCGTTCTTGTTGGTCGTTCTTAGAAGCAATAAGATTATTGACAACTCGAACAATTGCCGATAGTTGTTGTGCCACTAAATCCGGACTCATCAGTTCCGGATCTTCGAGTAACTCAGCTAGCAACGCCCGCACCTGAATTTTCACCGACTGCATGGCGATATGGCTAGCGACTTCGCCGCCTTCATGTCCGCCAATCCCATCACAGACGAGGGAGAGATGAGAAATCAGGGGATCAGGTTCTGCGGTCAAATCCGATCGCAAAGGATAGCAGCTATCCTCATTGTGGTCATGTAAAGGACCCGTATCCGTGAGTCCAGCGACTTCTAAACGTAAGGGTTGTCGCGACGATTGAGCCAACAGAAGCTGATTAAGCTGAACGGCAATTGCCTCAAAAGAGGGGTTAGGCGTTTGCATTTGCTGGGCGATATCTCGCAGTTGATCCGCCACCGCCACGGATGCTGTGCGACACCAAGATTCCCAACATTTTCCTAGCTGTTGCAGACTCGCCTGAGTTCGGGAGTGGGGTAGGGTTGTTGTACCTCTAGACGCACTGGTTGATGAGTCGGTTTTTTTACCTCTGACTGACAGGGGGACAGGTGCGGGATCAGAATCCGTCGTTCCATTCCTAACCAGTTCCCGCAGTCGCACCCGCCAGCCTTCGACTCGCACCTGTTCGGGATCAACCAGGGTGGCAGCTACGCCTAATTCAACTAACGGTTGCCATAACTCTAAAATTTGCCATAACCAATAAATCTGACGCACAGGGGAGGCTTTTGACCATTGTGAAGTAATCGCCGGATAGAGTTCACCGTTGTTGTCAATGGGGACATTTTCCAGCAAAATAATCGGCGTATCCGATTGAGAGTCTGCCCCGGAACAAACGCCATAAACCTCTGGAACGTGGAGACGATGGGGATAGAGGCGTAGATAGGGGAGAAACATGCCACCGATGCGATCGGGAGCCTGAGGTAACTCCTCTGGGTGCAGATCCAGCCAAATTTGAGGGGCAACGACTTGATACCGTTCGGCAACCATTTCCCCCGCTGGGATCGATGCAGCCGTTGCACCTACTGCCCACAGATAATGATTAGTTTGCGGCTGATCAGTACTCATAAATCTTAAATAATAATTTGGGAATGAATTGGCAACTGGAGTGTTTTAATACCAAGCGTCCCGATTCAGAGTTTAATTCCCTGTCATTCCCCTAGAATTAATAAGCATAATCAAAACACGGCGCTGTGTCTATAGTTTGTCCCTCATTCTTGGTCATTTTTCATTGGTTATTGCTTCCCCAGCTTCCCCAGCTTCCCCAGCTTCCCCAGCTTCCCCAGCTCCCCCAGCTCTCCCAGCTTCCCAAGAATGGCACAGTGGCAAACTAAACTAGAAGAATAAAATCCTTTCAACCCAGGATACGCTGGATTTTTATATGTCACTCAATCCTTCCCTACTTTGGCTCCTGGCAGGATCAATGCTTTGTCTGGTGGAGCTATTCGTGCCGACGGCGTTTGTTGCCTTTACCATGGGAATTAGCGCTTTAGTCGTGGCGCTGGTGGCGTTAATGATTCCCCTGTTTCCGGTACAAGTTGTGCTATGGTTGGCGCTATCCACAGCGCTGGTTATCGCATCTCGTCGCATTCTCCCAGCCGCCAAGATCGCTAAACGTTTCGATGCGGTGGAAGCTCGCACCCTGACCGAAATTCCCCCAGGAGAAACGGGACGCATCCTCTATGAAGGCAATTCTTGGCAAGCGCGTTGTGATGATGAAATGGCGGCGATCGCACCCAACCAAAAGGTTTATGTTGTCCGCCGTCAAGGTAACACACTCATTGTGGTTCCCCAGGATCTCTTACATTAAATTTTCCGTTTGAAAACTCTGGCTATTCTTTGTCGGTGGCATATTATCAAACTTTTAGGAGGTAAAATAACATGGAACTATTCACTTGGCTCATTGTTGTGGTGCTTGGCGGTTCCGGAATTGCTAGCTCCATTAAGATTGTCAATCAAGGGAATGAAGCGTTGGTTGAGCGATTGGGGAAATACAGCGGCAAAAAGCTGGAACCTGGCTTGAATATTATGGTTCCGGTTCTGGATCGCGTCGTATTTAAGGAAACAATTCGGGAAAAAGTGCTTGACATTCCTCCCCAAAAGTGCATCACTTGCGATAATGTTTCCATCAGCGTGGACGCCGTGGTCTATTGGCGGATCATGGATATGGAAAAAGCTTACTACAAGGTAGAAGATCTGCAAGCAGCAATGGTGAATTTAGTGCTGACACAGATTCGTTCAGAAATGGGCAAACTGGAACTGGATCAAACCTTTACGGCGCGTTCTGAAGTGAATGAAACCTTGCTGCGGGAATTGGATATTGCTACTGATCCTTGGGGCGTGAAAGTAACACGGGTGGAATTGCGGGATATTGTGCCATCTAAGGCGGTACAAGACTCGATGGAGTTGCAGATGTCAGCCGAACGGCGCAAACGGGCGGCAATTCTCACGTCAGAAGGGGAACGGGAATCGGCAGTGAATAGTGCCAGAGGGAACGCGGAAGCCCAAGTGCTGGATGCAGAAGCGCGACAAAAGGCGGCGATTTTAGACGCAGAGGCGCAACAAAAGGCGATTGTCCTCAAAGCCCAAGCCGAACGCCAGCAGTCCGTTCTCAAGGCGCAAGCCACCTCAGAGGCGCTGCAAATTGTGGCGAAGACACTCAAGAGTGATCCTGTTGCCCGTGATGCCCTGCAGTTCTTACTGGCACAGAATTATCTGGATATGGGTAAAGAGATTGGCAGTAGCGATAGTAGCAAGGTGATGTTTATGGACCCCCGTGCGATTCCGGCTACGATTGAGGGGATTCGATCCATGGTTGGCGATCGCGAATCGTTGGATTCGGAACCGTTCAATTTTGAGTCGCACAATAACCGTTAAGCTGGTAAAGGATCATTTGTTATTTGTCATCGTTTTCGGGTGGGCTATGCCCACCTTTTTTTTATTGTCTCAAGTGGGGAGGAATTGTTCATGGAAACCCGCCAATCTCAAGTCCTCGCCGGACTCCTAGGAGTCTGTGTGGGCGATGCGTTGGGTGTACCTGTTGAATTTACCACTAGGGAGGAACGCCTGCGATCGCCTGTCACGACTATGCAGGGCTATGGAACCTATAATCAGCCCCCAGGAACTTGGTCTGATGACAGTTCTCTCACCTTCTGTTTAGCCGAAAGCCTCTGTCAGGGATTTTCCCTCGACGCGATCGCCCAATCATTTTGTCGTTGGCATGATCAAGCCTATTGGACGCCTCACGGAACAGTTTTCGATATTGGGATGACGACAGCTACAGTCATTCGTCGCCTGCGTTGGGATCAGGTGTCACCCTTAGAATCAGGGAGTACGGATGAAATGAGTAATGGCAATGGGTCACTGATGCGAATTTTGCCCATGGCTTTTTATTATAAATCCCTAAAATTTCCCGAATTGATTCAAAAAACCCATCAAGTTTCTAGCATTACTCATGCCCATCTCCGTTCTCAGATGGCATGTGGTATTTATATCAGTATAGCGATTCGACTACTAGAAGGTGATGATCCAGCTACGGCTTATTTTAAAGGAATTCAACGGATTCAGGAAATCTACAATCAACCCCCCTACACCATAGAACTCGATAAATTTGCCAGAGTATTAGATGGAGAAATTGCCCAGTTTACTATGGAGGCGATTCAATCGAGTGGTTATGTTGTTCATAGCTTAGAAGCCGCGCTTTGGTGTTTTTTAACCAGTACATCTTATCCCCAGTCTGTGTTAAAAGCGGTTAATTTAGGTGGCGATACAGATACCACGGCGGCAATTACAGGTGGATTAGCGGGTCTATATTACGGAGTGGAACAAATTCCTCAAGACTGGCGCGACAAAATTGCCCGGAAAGACGATATTTTTGACCTCGCCAAGCGTTTAGCGTCAGCTATAAGCTGTTCGGCATTTAAACCTTAATATCAATAATGGGGAAATCTTTGTAGTGCGAGCATCTTGCTCGCTACTAATACCCAATTTAAATGCATGACAGCTTAGCCTCGGAAAACTCAACAAAGGACAAATGACCAATGGCAGGTAAAAGGGTAGAAGGAGGCAAAAGTTATATCGTATTGTAGGGGCGGGTTTAGCCGTTTAATTGATGGGTATACCGATAACTTATCAATAAAACTCACCCTCTTGTCGTTAAGATTTGAGACTAATAACCAATAACCAATGACCAATGACCAATGACGATTTTATAATAAAGATATCAATTCGGGCAGTTTGGTATGGAGCGATCGCATCAGCCTGGGGATATCATTGCTCAACGGTATCGTATTATAACTATCCTGGGGCAGGGAGGAACGGGGACAACCTACGAAGCGCAAGACCCAAAAAACAATCAACGGGTAGCGATCAAAGAAATGTCCTTGCGCCGGATTAAGGACTGGAAAGACTTGGATTTATTTGAACGGGAAGCCCAAGTGCTATCCTACCTCGATCACCCCGCTATTCCCAATTACCTGGATTACTTTGAGGTGGATACTCCCCAAACCCGCTTATTTTATATTGTGCAGGAATTAGCCCCGGGGCGATCGCTGTTTGATTGGGTTCAAAGCGGTTGGCGTACCCAAGAAGATGAAGTCAAAGATATCGCCATCCAAATCCTAGAAACCCTGATCTATCTTCACCACATTTCGCCCCCAATTATTCATCGCGATATCAAACCCCAAAATATTATCCGCCGAGAGGATGGACGGGTGTTTCTGGTCGATTTTGGTTCAGTACGTCATGCCTATTGGAATCGCCGAAACCAGGGTATGACTGTGGTTGGAACCTTTGGTTATATGGCACCAGAACAAGATCGAGGACAAGCCTATCCCGCCTCGGATTTGTATGGCTTAGCCGCTACCTTACTGTTTCTACTCACTCACCGTTCCCCCGCCGATTTACCCCAGAAACGGTTAAAACTTGACTTTCGTTCTCGTGTGAATGTGTCGCCAGAGTTTGCCGACTGGCTGGACAAAATGTTAGAACCCGTGGTGGAGGATCGATTTCTCTCGGCTCGGGCAGCGTTAAATGCTTTGCAAAATCCCCAAACCCTGATCCAACCTGTAGTAGAACATCGCCGTCGTCCTGCAGGAAGTCAGATTAGATTGACCGCCACAAACGAACAGTTAGAGATCACCATTCCGCCGACTGGGTTTAAGGGAACGGGTGGGTATTTGAATCCTGTGGCATGGAGTTTGCTCTTAATTCCAACCACATTACTAGCCTTTTTAGCGATCGCTATCCCAAATCATGTTTATCGGATAATCCTGATGATCAGTCCCTGGCTCTTTGTGGGGGCATACATCAGTCTTATCTTTATACTACATGAACTATCGGTGTTAAATATTGTATTGCGTGCAGCCAGCCACATTCAACTCAAAATTAACCCCAAAAAGTTTCAGTTACAGTGGAGGCTATTGGGGTTCAAAAAAACGATTCAGGGACGAACCGCAGAGATTAAGTGGATCGAAATTATTACCCAGTATACCGAAAAAAGGAAGTTAACCAAAACAACCGAACGGTATAAAATACCTGTACGAAAATGCCGACTTTTCACTCAAATGTCCCATCAACGGATTGAATTTGCCCAGTTCATCTCTCAACGGGAACGGGAGTGGGTGGTTGAGGAAGTAACCGCCTTTCTGGAACACCTGCATCAGCGTTATCCTCACCTGAAACCTGAGGATGATTATGAACGGACATAATCCAGGAGATTGTATCGCTGATCGCTATCAAATTATCCGGATTCTGGGTAGTGGGGGAACGGGGACAACCTACGCCGCGCAAGACCAAAAAACGGGTCAAAAGGTGGCAATTAAAGCCTTGTCCTTAGTAGGTATGACGGACTGGAAAGTCTTGGAACTCTTTGAACGTGAAGCCAAAGTTCTCTCCTGTTTAAATCATCCGGCAATTCCCAAGTATTTGGATTATTTTCAGGTCGAAATGCCCCAAAACCGCTGGTTCTATCTTGTCCAAGAATTAGCGTCTGGAACGTCTCTATCCCTATTAGTCAAACAAGGGTGGCAACCGGATGAGGCTAAAGTTCGGAAAATTGCCCGACAAATCTTGGAAATTCTCGACTATCTCCATAATTTAACCCCTCCCATTATTCACCGAGATCTTAACCCCCAAAATGTTATTCTGGATCAAAAAGGAAATGTATTTTTAGTCGATTTTGGGGCAGTCCAAAATGTTTATCGGAACACTCTGACTCAAGGAAGTACAGTCGTGGGAACCTATGGATACATGGCACCCGAACAGTTTCGAGGGCAAGCGTATATCGCTTCTGACTTATACGGTTTAGGGGCAACCTTATTGTTTCTAGTGACTCGTCGTTCTCCAGGCGATTTACCTCAACGCCGCCTCAAGATTGATTTTCGCGCTCAGGTACAATCAGAAGAATTAGCGAACTGGTTAGAGAAAATGCTCGAACCCGTTGCTGAAGACCGATTTGCTTCGGCTCAGGACGCTTTAATTGCATTACAAGGTGAACTCGCTGATCAAAATTCATTCATTGAGCCGTCTGTATCAATAAGTAATACTATCTTCTTAGAAAAACACGGGGACTATATCGTTGTAGATATTCCATTCTTAGCATGGTATGTGGTGGTGGGTTCCCTAATCGTATTTATTGGACTAATGTGTATTTGGCCTTTTATAATCGCCATCCTACCCTTATTAGTAGTCATTCGGGACAAGTTTATCAGTCACATCTACTTGAAAATTGACAAAAAAAATTTCCAGTTGCAGTGGCAGTTGCTAGGGTTAAGTTACTGGCGCAAGGGACGAACGGCAGATATTGACAGACTGGAAATAGACATTCGCTACAATTCAAACGGTCAACCCATTCGGTCTTGTGCTATTGTCGAAGGGGTTCGCACTCATCGTTTTGGTAAATATCTCAAGTTAACCGAGAAGGATTGGCTGGTGCAAGAATTGAATTGTTTTTTGGAACAGTTGCGTTCTTGAATCTCGTCATTGGTCATTCATTTGCTCCCCCAGCTCGCCATAGTGTTATGGCACATCGGTCGAAGGGTCATTGAGCTTAAATTTTTGACCCTATTTTCTTAGAAAATCAACATCCGACTTATAAATCTGTCATCAATCTTGCTTTTCTGAGCAAGAATTGAATAACCGTTTCTTGCCGAGAAATAATATCAGCCGTTCCCTCCATTCCCAATTGAACAGGACAATGGTTATTGCCCTGACGTAAAGACAGGGTTTCTGGCTTAATCGTGACTTCAAAAAAGGCGGAATGGTCTAAAGTCCAGAGATTTACCAACAGCGAGATTAGCATTATAGTTGGCGGCTAAATGGGGGAAGTTCCATCTCCAGTTAAAACGAATGCTGCCCAATAGTAAGGATGGGAATACTCCTGACGTATGTCATTCTGGGCTTGACGCAGAGCTTCAGCTTTGCTCATTCCCGCTTGTAAATAGCTGTAGAATTTTTCCATAAACCTTCCTGTTGCTTGATCATTTACACTCCAAAGACTGCCGATCACGCTGGGCGTTCCGGCATAGAGAAAGGCACGGTTGAGTCCCACTAGCTCATCTCCTTTGCTCAGCTTGCCGAGTTGTGTTTGGCAGGCGCTGAGAACGACAAGATTGGCGGCGCTTAAATCTAATCCGTAGATTTCATGAACTTCTAGCCGTCCATCCCGTTGGTCATCTGGGGCGAGATAAAGCGTACTGAATAGGGGGTTATGGGGATTGTACTTGCCGTGGGCAGCTAGGTGCAAAATTCCGGCATTTCCGGCTTGGGAAAAGACGGTAGTTTCCGTCGCATCTGTTCTGATGAGTGCCTGGGTATTATAAAGTTGAGCGATGGTATTGACTTCTTTCTCTGCATAGTGCAAGGCAGGCAGAGGTTCAACTGTAGTTGGATTGCCTAATGCGAGAACGATACCATTGTTGGGTTTGCGTTTCTCTGGTAGAAAGCGCAACACACTGGCACTAGGGAGGGAAGTAAGGGTGTAATCTTCGCTCAGATAGTGGGTGCCGTCGGTGAGGGCAGCAAAGGGGAGATAGTGGAGAATACCGTGGGAAACAATAGTTAGATGGGAAGTGGTTAAATATTTTTTCAGTGGAGCAAGTAGCCACTCATACAGGTGTTGCAGGTTTTTCGGATGGGGATTTTTCAGGTTGGTGAAGCGGCGAAAGGCTTCGATTTTCTTGGTTATGTCTTGCCGACTCACGTCTAAGCCAACGCAGTCAAAACTTTCACGGGTAATGATAAAGGCAAGAGTAACTTCTTTTGTGATAAAGTACTCGACTAGGGTGGTGTCTGGCTCAAGTAAACTCTGGATTTCCTCTAGAGTAGCTACGTCTGTGCTAACTAAGGAAGCAACTTCTGGACTCGTGAGTTTGAGATGGGTCAAGAGTTGAGTGTGCTCTTTTTCACAGCCATCAAGCTGCTTTTGCACCGCTGCGATCGCTTCTGTGTTTAACTGATTACCAGGATGAGAGCGGAGTTTGACAAGCTGAGTATGTAGCGCCCTAATCTCATGTTGCAGTGAAGCCTCTTGTTTTAAAAGATTGCTTAGTTGAGTCCGCAGTGCTGTAATTTGTGCTTTGACTGCCTCCTCCTGTTTTAAGAGTTTGGGATTAGCACCTGTGCGGAAATCAATCGCTCCATTGGCAATTTGGTCAAGGAAGGCTCTAGCTCGCGATCGCTCGACATAGTTAAAGGCTTCCTCAATGCGGTTTTTTCTCCACAATTGGTTGATCAGGAGTTCATAGGTGTTTACTTGCTTCTCAGCAAAACTGGTTTTCAATTCTTCAATTTTGATTTCGCCTTGAATGGATTCACTGGCTTCAATGCTGAGTTGATAATATTCAATTGCCTGCTGGTATTGCTCTAGAGAACGGTGAACACCACCCAGCTTTAGAAGAGAAGCTGCTTCGCCTTTTCGATCACCGATCTCCCGGAAAAGGGTTAAAGCCTGTTGATAGAACTCAATTGCCTGATGGTATTGCTCTAAAGTCGAGTAAGCAAGACCCAAATTTAGAAGAGAACCAGCTTCGCCAGAGCGATCACCGATTTCCTGCTGAATAGTTAGTGATTGCTGATACGAGTCAATCGCTAGCTGGTATTCCTTTACATGTTGCCAAACACCGCCCAGATTTAGAAGAGAACCCGCTTCGCCATTGCGATCGCCAATCTGCTGATAAATAGTCAGTGCTTCCAGATAGAACTCAAACTCCTTTTTACGTTGCCCTAGAGCACCGTAAGTAGCACCCAGATTGTTTAGAGATCTCGCTTCGCCAGTGCGATTACCTCTTTCCCGCGCAATGGTCAGTGATTGCTGAAAGTACTCAATCGCCTGCTCGTATTGCCCCAGAGAATTATAAGCCGCGCCTAAATTGTGTAGAGCAACAGCTTCAATTTGTTGCTCTCCTATCTCCTGGGCAAGGTTCAATGCCCGCAGATAGAACTCAATCGCTTTTTGGTATTGTCCTGTATGATTGTAATTACTGCCTAGATGGTCAAGAGCAGCACTTTCGCCTATTCGATTACCCATTTTTTGGTAAAAAGTCAGTACCTGCTGATAACACTCAATCGCCTGCGGGTATTGCCCTGTATAATTGTAAGCATTGCCCAGATTATTAAGAGCTATAGTTTCACGAAAGCGATCGCCTATCTCCTGGAAAAGAGTAAGTGCTTGCTGATGGCACTCAATCGCCTGCTTGTATTGTGAACTATTAAAGTAAACTACACCCAAATTAGTCAGAGAATCCGCTTCGTTAGGGCGATTACTTAACTCCCGGAAAATAGTCAACGCCTGCTGAAAGTACTCAATCGCCTTCTCATATTCCGCTATAAAATTGTAAGCACCACCTAGACAACCTAGAACATCAGCTTCGCCTTTTTGAGCGCCAATTTTCTGCTTAATGGTCAGTGATTGCTGATGGAACTCAATTGCCTGCGAGTATTGCCTGAGAAGAAAATAAGTCATACCCATATTTTTCAGAGCAGCACTTTCGCTAGATCGATCACCTACCTCCCGGAAAAGGGTCAATGCCGACTGATAGAACTCAATTGCCTTCGGGTATTGCCTGCGAGACAAGTAAACATTGCCCAGATTAAGAAGAGAAGACGCTTCACCCGATTGATTACCTATTTCCCGGTCAATGATCAGCGACTGCTGGAGGTACTTAATTGCCTGCTGGTATTGCTCTAGAGAATGGTAAATAATGCCCAGAGCTTTTAGAGAAGTAGCTTCGCCAGAGCGATCGCCTCTTTCTTTTTGAACAGTTAGTTTCTTCTGATAGGATTCAATTAACTCAGTTGGTTTTTGGAATCGAGTTGTAGGTAAACATACTAGGCTATCACTCATAATTTTAAAGTATTGGCTTTTAAAGATTCAACTGTACCTGTCTTTTCTCCAATTCACTCACCCATTGGCTATCCCCCAAAACTACATATCCATCTCGTGCCTGAATAAACCATCTCCTTGCAGCTTCAGAATTTCCCAGAGCCTGATAAACTTCCCCTAACCTAGCCGCAATCACCGCTTGCCCCTCAATATCAAAAGATGCCAGTTTAAAGGCTCTCAAGTAGTGAGTTTCCGCCAACCGATGCAGTCCTACCTCCTGATAAAGTTCCCCTAGAGTGCGATAAACGGCGGCAGTTTGACTGTCCTGCTTTACCCAAGCCTCCAGCGTCTCAATCGCCTCAGTTCTTAACTCATATCCTATATAGAGATACGCTTTCGCTAAGGCTTGTGCTTCTTGAGTTAATTCCCGATGTGCTGGTTGCTCCAAGACTGATAACACTGACTTCGCTTGAGCTTTATCTAACCGCCTAAATCCCAAATCTGGCATTTCTTCCTGCAAAGAAGATGTTCCCGTATCCGCCTCCACTATGAATGAGTAATCAACTCCCATCGCCAGCAGGGGTTCACCCGGATAAACTACCTCGCTGGCATTCACTTGTGTTTCCCAGAGTACATCGTCCTCACTCTCATCAATTACGCTTACCCTGTAGTGGGTAGCACCGGGTACAGCATTCCAGCGCAGTATGGGTAAGGCATTCAGTAAGAACGTGCGACGCGGACTGATAATGTAAGGAATGAGTGAATTTGTTCCGCCGCGTGGGGAAATGATTTTACTTTGACGCCCCGGTATAGCTTTAACGGCTGGGGGACAACCATTGGCTGCACCCGAAATCATACCTGCGGGTACGCGCCAAATTGTACTTCCATTGGCACATTGAACCAAGACTTTTGCTGTTGCGGCTGGTTGTAATAAATCACCCGGATAAAGCTCAGTCCCAATCTCTGTCGGTTGATAGTCTGACCAATTCTTGCGCTTGAGCAGGACTTCATCGGACGATTCAATAATCCAACCGATAGAATTATCAGAGAAGGGAGTTACGTCTAAGTCAGATAGGTGCATTCCCGATTTTTTACCATACCTTTTGTTAAACTAAGATGCAGTTAGCTCTAGCTATCTGTTTGTGCCAAATGTTGGCGTGCCAAATCAATCCAGGCATCCTCATCCGGTCGGTAACTACTAGCATATCTGAGGCAGTTTTCCCAGGCTACATAAGCTTCGGTCTTTTCTCCCAGATTGTCTAGAGTCTGAGCTAATAAGCAGTAAGCTGATGCCTGTTCCGTTTCCAGCTCAATCGCACTAATCAGACAGTCTTTTGCCTCCCGATGGCGACCCTGCTTTAGCCGTACCCAGCCCAGGTTTTTCCACAACGCATATTTTTCGGCGTTGTGTTTCGCTAACTTCAGTCCTTTCAGTAGCAAGTCAACCGCAGCGGCATAGTCTTTTTCTAGAATAGATAAACGTGCCTGGTTATTATAAGCAGCAGCAAGACCGTCCTGCATCGCTAGTCTGTATTCAGAGCGGGCACGGTCAAAGTCTTGGAGGTCTTCGTAGAATACCCCCAAATTGTAGTGAGTTTCTGCAAAGTTTGGCTCCAATTTGAGGGCTTCGGTAAAGTTATTGATAGCCAGTGGCAGTTGATCGTTGAGGTAATTGTCCACGCCGCGTTCGTTGTAGATGCTCGGTGAAAAGCGATGAACCGTCCCTAGGTTGCCAAGCGTCTGGGAGCGACTCGCGGGCAACGATTTTTTCGCTCGGCGATTCTCCCACTCTACATCAAACCGTTGCAGGTTTGCCTGTTTTTCGTACCTGTGATGCCAAAGTTTCAGGGTAAAGTGCCAATCATGTAAACCCTTCGTTCCAGGACGGTTATCTGTCAAAATCCCCAAGAAATTTGCCAGCCGCTTGAGCGCTTGCTTGATTTGGTTGCTATTTAACTTGCCATCGTAGGGGTCTAGGGCTGTCAGTTGTTCCAGAAATCTTACCTTTGTCCTGACGACCAACTGGTTCTCATTCTGCCAGTTGACCTGAATTTTTAGATGCTCTCCATTCTCCAATTCGTCATTCGCGTAAGCCAGTAATGCCTCAAAGAGGCGTTTTGCCTGCTTTTTCGCTTCTGGTCCGTAGTGTGGTCTCGCCATCGCCAAGTCAAACCCTGTCAGAAAGTTGGGGGATTCTCCTAATTTTAGCAACATTCCCTAACTGTCTATCGCTTATTGTAGAAAGTTTCTAGCGTCCGGCGCGGGTAGCTGGTTTGAAGGCAATTCCCCCAATTATTCTAAGTTCAAGGGTCAAATGACTGCCAAGCACCGCCAGCATGATGAAGATTGTGATGTGAGTGTGAACAGCAGTCTTGATTTGTTGTGAACTTTAGTTGGCTACAGCCATGTATTACTTTGCACTCATCGGTAACTCTATGTCTACTCACTCTATTCAGGAGGAGGATGAGGATGAGGATGAGGATGAGGATGTGCCAATTGTTCCTAATCCTTGATGTCGAACTCTAGTACCGCTACCTGGAACGGAAAACGTCACTTGATGTCGAACTCTAGTACCGCTACCTGGAACGGAAAACGTCACTCGTTGTCCAGACGTTTTTGCCTAATTGCCTGAAGGTTTTAGGCGTTCGCGTGCCTGAAACTGCCAGAAGTCTAATTCCGGAGATCTCCAAGCGACTTCTTTTCGTCTCTTGTCTCTGGTGTCATAGGTAAGGCAGTTTGCCCATGATACCAGAGCGCTTTCCTCGTCCCCTTGAATGTCTTGCATTTGTGCCAGTAAACAGTAACTAGCCGCACGTTCGCTATCTAATTCAATTGCCTTTTGCAGGTGATATTGGGCGTCAGAATAGTGTTTTTGTAGCAGATACGCCCAACCCAAGTTTTTGTGGACAGAGGATTTCACCGAAGCATCCTTAACCTGGTTTATTCTTGGTAAGAGTCGCTCAATCGCTGTAGCGCTGTTTCCTGCCAAAATGTCTAAACGAGCCAGGTTACTCAGGGCAGCATCGGCGGCGCGTCCCTTGTGGTTGGCTGCCACTTGGTAATGGTGGTAGGCACGCTCACTATCTTCCAGCTTTTCATAGGTTGAACCCAGGTTGTAGTGAGCGCCGCCTAGGTTGGGATTAAATTCAATTGCCCACTGTAAATAAAATGCAGCACTTTGGAAGTCCCCGTCTAGGTAGCGTTCATAGCCAATTTTGTTGAGATTTTTAGCAATTTGCTTCCGTTTGGGTTCCTCGTCAATTAGTTGGCTGAAGGTTTTGAGGAGCTGCTCGCGAACAGGTTGAGTCATGGCGGGTAACTGCCAGATGACATCAGGTTCATCTTGAGAGTCTGCTGCTAATTTTGCTGACTCAGGGGTTTGGGTATCCCCTCTCTCAGCATCACTGGTGTCTTTGGCATTGGCTGTTTCGGGTGTCACCTCATTGGCAGTGACAGGGGTGGAGTCTGTGAGTAGTTCAGGTTTGTACTTGGCAACGAGCTTAGCGACTTCCAAGCGTTTGTAGCGGCGCTCATCGGCATGGTTATTGTCTAAGCCTAATGTTTGACAAGTCCGTTCAATATGTTTTCTGACTGTTGCTTCTCCAATCTCCAGAGACTTGGCGATCGCTCCATCGGTTTCACCCGCCAATACTCGTCGTAACACCTGCTTGCGTCGAGGTGTTAGCCGATTAAATGCTTGCTCGAACTCCTCTTGATTCATTCTGTTTCATCGCTGGCTAGCTCATCCCATCCACACTTGTGACTGTTACTTCCAAAGTTGGCTGTGACTTGACTTTTAATTCTCCACAATTCTAGCCGACATACTTTCCTATGTCTTTAGGGGTATTCGTCTATTGCCGCAACTAGATTGACAACTAGCGAAATAATTGTCACAATAGTGACTTGTAAGTCACTATTGTGACCACTTTAACCAACTTGTGACTGTATCGGCAAGGGGAAATCATCACCTTGATGGTTGACGCTCAGTGATTCGCCATAACTGAAATTCCAGAAGGAGAGATGACGGTGAAAACATCGGGTCAGTATCTAACACCGTTTCAGCGCAAACTACTGCAAAAAAGTCTGCAAGAGGATTTACCGGAAAAGTACCGCCAGCGGATTGAAATCATGTTGCTGGCAGATGAAGGGATATCGCAAGCCAAAATTTGTCAAACCTTGGGGTGTTGTCCAGCAACCGCACGGCATTGGATACACATCGCCCGTGCGGGAATGGCACACCAATGGCAAGAGAGTCGGATTGGTCGCCCGAAGACAGTGAATGATCAGTATTTAGAGCGGTTGAAAGAACTGGTGAGCCATAGTCCTCGTGATTATGGCTATTCATTTGGGCGTTGGACCGGGCAATGGTTAAGTAAGCATCTGGCGAAAGAGTTGGGGATTGAGGTGAGCGATCGCAATGTTAACCTTTTGCTCAAGAAAATGGGACTCTCCACTCGACCCAAATCCGATTCAGCGCCAGAGGTAACGGAGTTGGAAACCCCTCAAGGCTCTCGCATCAGAATTGGGGACTTGCAATCTGCTTGCGAGTCCGAACTCCCGTGGTCACTCAATTTTATCAAGACCAGTAACTAACTCATGGTTCAGAAGTCATCAGCTTTTTCCCAGCAACAGTTCGGTCAACAGCTTGCCCAAACCTTGGGACAGGCTCTTTCCGATGCGGAACTCTCAAACTGTTTTCAGCAGATTGAAATTCTCCAGCCAAAAGCAGGCAAACGGTTCTGGCAAACAGCAGAGGCGACGGTGGGACTCTATATCATTTTGGCGGGTAAAGTCAGACTGCTCAATAGTACAGATGATTTAATCACGTCACTAGAGACAGGGGCATCATTTGGTGAACTCACTCTGTTTCCAGAGGAGGAATTCCACCCCTATGCGGCTAGAGCTTCCGTCAAATTGAGGCTTTGCTATATTCCCGGTGATGTTTTGCGATCGCTCATTCGCCAGTATCCCTCGATAAAAGAGCATATGTACGCCAGTGCAGTACGCCGAGATTCACAGGTGAGGGGGGCAAACACTAGCCAATCGACGGACAACCCATCGGTTACAGCATTTCCCCGTCACTCTGAGGCGGTTGTCTTGTCTCAACTGTCTGTTGAACAAAAACCCCAGTCCCAGATTAGTCGAGCGTACTTCCCCAACCCTACCGTAAAAGTAGGTCAGTGGTGGGGGCGAATCACCCGACGCTATCCCTTCTTTGCCCAGCAAAGTGCCTCGGATTGCGGTGCGGCTTGCTTGGTGATGGTGGGGCGCTACTGGGGGAAGCGGTTTAGTGTGAATCGCCTGCGGGATATTGCCAATGTTGACCGCAATGGGGCGTCACTGCGGGGGTTAGCCGCCGCCGCTGAGAGCATTGGGTTTACGACTCGTCCGGTAAAAGCCAGTCTGAATAAACTGGCTGAACAACGGTTACCGGCGATTGTCCATTGGCAAGGGAAGCACTATATTGTCGTTTATGAAGTAACACGCGATCGCGTGATTGTGGCTGATCCAGCTATTGGTCAGCGTAGCCTAACTTATGCCCAATTTAAAGCGGATTGGACGGGCTATACCTTATTACTGCAACCTACAGCCCTGCTCAAGCAGGCTCAAGAAGCCAGCACCCCCTTCTGGCAATTCTTTGAACTGGTGAAACCCCACCAACTCGTGTTGCTGGAGGTGTTGATTGCTTCGGTTTTGATTCAGATTTTTGGACTGATCACACCCCTATTTACTCAGTTGCTGTTGGATCGGGTGGTTGTACAGCGCAGCACATTGACGTTAACCGCCGTCGGGTTAGGGTTACTCATCTTTGGCTTGTTTAGAGTCGCCATGACGGGCTTGCGGCAGTACCTTCTGGATCATACTGCCAACCGAGTCGATTTAGCGCTGATTGTCGGTTTTATTAGCCATACCTTCCGGCTTCCTTTGAGTTTCTTTGAGTCTCGTTATGTGGGAGACATCATTTCCCGCGTCCAGGAAAATCGCAAAATTCAGCGTTTTCTTACAGGTGAAGCCCTATCTATTCTGCTGGATTTACTGACGGTGTTTATCTATGTGGGATTGATGCTTTGGTACAGTTGGAAGATGGCGCTGTTAACGTTAGTTATTGTACCACCATTTGTGTTACTGGCGTTAATTGCGACACCCTTTTTACAGCGAGTTTCCCGTGAGATTTTTGGGGCTTATACGGAGGAAACGGGGTACTTAATCCAATCCCTGACGGGTATTCGTACTGTTAAATCTATGGCAGTTGAGCAGACGGTGCGCTGGCATTGGGAGGATTTGTTTGGTAAGTCGATTAAAACGTCGTTTTCTGGGCAGGTGATTGGTAATACACTCCAGACGTTTAGCTTAACCATTGAAGCCGTAGTCACGACGGCATTACTCTGGTTTGGGGCGTGGCTGGTGATTCAAAATGAACTCACGATTGGGCAATTAGTCGCGTTTAATATGTTGCTGGGGAATGTGATTCGTCCCTTCCAGCGGCTGATTGTGTTGTGGAATGATTTGCAGGAAGTGGTGATTGCGGTGGAGCGGATTAATGATGTGATTGATACTGAACCGGAGGAAGATTTACACTCGTCATCTCGTCAATTTTTACCCCCGATTCGCGGACATATTCGGTTTGAGCAAGTCACGTTTCGTTACCATCCCGAAAGTGATCTGAATACCTTAGAAAATCTCAGTTTTGAGGTGCAGCCAGGGCAAATGGTGGCGCTGGTTGGGCGTAGTGGTTCGGGGAAGACGACGATTTCTAAGCTGGTTTTGGGACTTTATCCTGCTACTGAAGGAAAGATTCTAATTGATGGCTACGATGTTACCAGTTTATCCCTGCGATCGCTCCGTCAGCAAATTGGTGTGGTTGACCAGGATACGTTTCTATTTGGGGGTACAATACGGGACAATATTACGGTGGGTCATCCCGAAGCTACGTTGGATGATGTGATTGAAGCGGCTAAACAGGCGGGAGCGCATCAGTTTATTAAAGAATTGCCCATGGGTTATGAAACCCAAATTGGTGAAGGGGGAGGAATGTTATCGGGGGGACAACGACAGCGCCTTGCGATTGCTCGTGCTTTATTAGGAAATCCGCGATTGTTGATTTTAGATGAAGCGACGAGTAATCTTGATGCTGAATCGGAACGGATTATTCAGACGAATCTGAATACGATTCTGACGAATCGGACAACATTAGTGATTGCTCATCGTCTGTCAACTGTCCGCAATGCTGACCGAATTTTGGTGTTGGATAGAGGGGTTTTGGTGGAAAGTGGAACTCACGATGAATTAATGGCAAAACGGGGTCAGTATTTCTACCTGAATCAGCAGCAATTTACGATGACGGGTTGAATTAACGGTTAATCGCTAATGGGAATTAGAGACTGTCTAGTGTACTTTGTCATTTTGAACGCTGACATTTTAATTAGAAAGGAAGCATATCACCTTTGTAGTGGCGTGGCACAGCTAAAATAGTGCTTTGTTTGTAGTAAGCACTTTAGTGCTTTAACGCATAACTGGAGAGGGCTAAAGCCCTCACTACAAAACAAATCTATCCCACAGTTAGCTGATGGCTTTTCCTTATAAATTCCAATGAACAATGAACAATTAACAATCAACACTAATATGCCAAACCTATCGACACAGGAACCAGGGAGTCGGAATGGTTACTATCGTGGTGAGAAAGAACTGTCTGAAGCGATTATGACTAATAATCCGGCTCAAACAGCACTACCCAATCAGGTAAATTCATCTGAACTGATTAGTGAAGATTGGTCATCGTTGACTAAGGAACTGATTGATACTGTACCGCGAGTTTGGACGCGGGGGTTGTTGTATTTTTTAGTCGTGTTTGCGGGGATTGCCTTACCCTGGGCAATGTTAGCTAAGGTGGATGAAACCGGGAGTGCTAGAGGACGACTAGAGCCCCAGGGAAATGTGTTTAAAGTCGATGCACCCGTGGCGGGGACAGTAGCTAAGGTTTTAGTTAAGGAAGGTCAATTTGTCACCAACAAACAGCCGTTACTAGAACTGGAATCCGAGGAGATTAAGAGCGAACTCCAGCAAGCTCAGACGAGATTAGAAGGGCAACAAAATCGGCTGGCGCAGTTGGAATTGATGAAAAACCAATTACTCTTAGGAGTTCGCGCTCAACAACAACAGAACCAAGCTCAAGCATTGGAAAAACAGGCTCAAGTGGAGCAAGCACGGCAGAATTTGGAGTCTCTCAGGAATTCTTACAACTTACAAAAGGAGGAGAAACTGGCTCAAGTCAATCAAGCAGAGAAAAACCTTGAATATAGCAAAACTGCCTTGAATTTAGCAGAAATTCGTTTAGCTAAGGCACAACGAGAAGTCCAACGTTACCGCAAAATTCAGGAGCAAGGTGTGGTTCCGGAAATTAAGGTAGTTGAACAGGAAGATTTGGCTCAAGAACGGCAACGATTGCAGGAACAAGCGAAGTCGGATGTTCAGCAATCTAAGTTGAGGAAAGAAGAGCAACAAAGTAGCTATCAGAGGATTATTCATCAAGCTCAGTCTGATATTGAGCAAGCCAAACTTCGCTTACAAGAGCAGCAAAAGAGCTATCAGAGTTTGAGTCATTCGGGGGATATTGCTATGCTTAAAAGTGAAGAGCAGATCAAAGAACTGCAAACCCAAGTTACGACGCTTAAAGCCGAAATTGCTCAGAGTAAAAGTCAGATTCAAGCTTGGGAATTTCAGTTAGGACAACGAGTGTTACGCGCCCCCGTGAATGGGACAGTTTTTCAGTTACCGATTCAACGAACTGGGGCGGTAGTACAACCGAGTACGTTAATTGCTGAAATTGCACCCAAGAATGCTTCCCTTATCCTGCGGGCGCAGATGGCGACATCTGAAAGTGGAACGCTGGGTGAAGGGATGTCGGTCAAGATGAAGTTTGATGCTTATCCGTTTCAAGATTACGGAGTAGTCGAAGGAACGGTGAGTCAGATTTCACCTACGTCTAAGGTGACGGAAACTGAGCAGGGTCAGATAGCTACCTTTGACCTGGAAATTGAGTTGAAACAGACTTGTATTAAAAGTTCGCAAGGTTGTACAGAGTTGGCAGCGGGACAGACAGCAACGGCTGAGGTGATTGTTCGGCAGCGTCGGATTATTGATTTTATTCTTGATCCGTTTAAGAAGTTGCAAAAAGGGGGGTTTGAACTTTAAATGTTTTAGGCAATGGATTCGGGTTTGCCGGAAAATTAGCCCCGTGACATTGGCTGGTTGAAATAGGCAGTCAATAATCTAATTGAGAAGCTTAGTTTTCGCAGTATGTGGCGCAACGTTAGTAGAGACGTTGCATGCAACGTCTCTACAACTTTTCGGTTTCACCAAAATGTGACTAAACCCGCCCAGACGCGCCATGGCGCGTCTCTACAATAGTTTATAGACTTCCCGTTAAAAATTAAAATTGAGGAGCATATCATGTCCCAAGCAATTACGATTTCCCATGAAGATATTCTGCATCAAGTTAAGCTATCCTGTCAGATTCCTGAGATAGTGGAGCAAATTGTTACTCGCAAGGTTATTGCGGATGCCGCAGCGGAGGCAGGGATTAAAGTGGAGACGGAGGAACTTCAGAAAGCAGCAGACCAATTCCGGTTAGTTAATAAACTCCGGAGTGCTGACGAAACTTGGGCATGGCTGAAAAAACATGGTTTGTCTCTAGACAATTTTGAAGAATTGATTTACAACAACTTGAGCATTGATAAGGTTTTAAAAAATTTATTTGCAGATAAAATTGATGCCTATTTTTTTGAACACCAGTTAAATTATGCAGGTGTGGTCATGTATGAGGTTGTCTTAGATGATGAAGATTTAGCGCTGGAACTCTTTTATACAATTCAGGAAGGTGAGATGAGCTTCTGTGATGTTGCTCACCAACACATCCAAGATATAGAGTTACGCCGAAAAGGAGGATATCGGGGAATAGTTAGCCGTAAGTATTTGAAACCAGAGATTTCTGCTGCTATTTTTACTGCGAACCCTCCCCAGGTTCTTAAACCTATTGTGACTTCTAAGGGAGTACACCTGATTTTGGTAGAGGAGATTATTCAACCGGAATTGGATGATAGGCTTCGCCAGGAAATTGGTTCAGATTTGTGGTATGAATGGCTGAAGCAACAAATTCAGCAAGTTGAGGTTGTTAAGTACTTGGACTCCAATAGCCTAAGTTCTCATCCCAAATCCTAACCTTGCGTTTTATTCACTTGACAAGAAGTAAATTTACTCTCACACCATTGGGTTCAATCTAATGGTGTGTAGATATCTTCAGAGTTAGGATTGAGGTAGGGACGCTCTAAGTCAATTCCTAGGCACTCAAAGTGTTGGAGTATATACTTCATTCGAGATCCTGGAGATTCATCACCATTTTTATGAGCTTTTAGTAAGGCATTGGCAACAATTTGGCAGCGGTTCATTCCAAAAGTTTCCATGAAGTGAGATCGGTATTCAGGTTCAGGATGTTCTGCTAAAGCAAGCCCTGGAGCAAGCATCTTAGTAAATATGGGAATTTGAGTTTGAAAACATGGTTTATTTTCTGCGTAAACAGTCTGTAAAACTTGCCTAACTACTTCGTAGCTATCCTTATCAATTCGTAGATTTCCTGAGTCATAGCGCCCGTAATTAGAAGGATTATACAACACCTCTAAACAGAAAGGAATCTTTATTTCATTTAATCTTGTTGTTAAATATTTCATAATTGCAACTGCACCTTCAGCGCTGAAGTTAAAGTAGATAAATACAGGAAAATTGTCAAAAAAACTAACTAAATCACCAAACGCCATATAATATTGATTTATAATTCGGCTAGATGGTGAATAGACTGACACAAAGTCACCTATCACAGCCGATTGCTCTTCTAACCGAAGATGACGGTCTCGTTGGATATGTACGGTAACACCTTTCTTTTGCACTGATAGACTGCCATTGACTTCCTGTTTCAGGATGCGAAAGCCTGGGTTCCACCAGCCTTTCCCTTGATTGTTCTTGTCTAGTCGTTCACAGAATTCCCAATCTACTTCGGCGGCAATATTATCTAACTCAATTTCATAATCTGCCTTAACTACTTGGTTTCTTGTTAGTGCAATTTCTCCGCTGTAGTAAATATAAAATATTAAGTTACGCAGGAGTGAACTAAGGTGCTGATCTTGAATTTTTTGAGGTAGTTTTTTAAGCACGGCTATGACATCGACATCATCAGCTTGTTTTGGCATTTGATAGTTAGGATGACTTACTGATAAATCCAAATATTTAACTTGTACGTGACTAGCAATTTCTTGAACGAGCTGAATGACTTGCATAAATACTGCTCCTAGTGTATTATTCAAGATTTTTTATTCCAAAAACAGATTTAAATGATTCTTCTGGTCTACAAAGCAGGGTTTTTGCCAAGTGAAGTATGTATATACATTGATTATTAAAAGTCTTGAAAGACTGGAGTCTTTCTATAATCTCATATATTAAAGCCAGACCAGTAAACCGGATGATTTGATTAATAAAGTCGGGATATTCCTCTAAAATTTTTGGGAAGCTACTAATATATGATCTGGTCAAGGTAACAACTGAAGGTTGAATAAGTTCTAAAGGTACTGTGGCTAGCCGTAAAGATTGCTCCAAATTAATAGCAGGATGTACAATTATGCTGTTTAACCACAATAGCAAATAACCAGCTATCACTGTTCCTAAATCAAAAGCTGGATCGCCCCAGCTACAAGTTTCCCAGTTAACTATCTTAATGATGCTCTCATCAGATGGCTCGACTTTAGATAAAAGTATCTCCAGATTGATGGGAACTAAAATGTTATCTAACCGAATCTTATTGTGTGTTAGGCAATAGTGATTATGCTTAGCTACAAGCTCTGTAACTGCTGTTCTCAGGCTTTCAGAGCGTTGATAAACAGCCATAAAGGGAAAGCCTTCTAAGGGAAACTCTTCAACTAAGCTCTCAAGCGAAGGTTTGTCTAACAGATGACCAGGATAAGGAAATTGATAGAAATATTTACCTTCAATAGTCTCATTCATGAAATCGTAGCAGTTACGAGAATTTAAAGTCTCACGATGTAGGGTTCCTAAAGTAACACCTACCCACCTTGATATTGCCATTGGAAAATTTTTCTGACTTTTGTAAAAATTTACTAAATTTAGATAACCTTTCGGATATTGGTATATTAAAATTGCATTGCTATTATCAACATAAAGTATTTCTAAGTTTAACGATGGAGTGAAACATAAATCTGGACAAGACTGTAAAGTGTCATGAAACTGCAACTCCCGTCTAATTCTATTTTTGATATCATCATCTTGGTAAAAACAATCCTGTTTGACTATCAGTCTGTTACCATTTGGCAAATCGAGAGTCAAAAAAATGAAATTATTACTAGGTTTTGGATAAAATTTTATCGATTCCACATTTGTTTCTTGTAAAATACCAGCAGCAATTAAGTAGTGTACTACATTGTTAGAGCTTAGCTTTATCTTCATAGATCACTCGTTTTACATTTAGTCTTTACGCAGTCTATTGAGTTGAAGGGGTGGGATGAATAGCACCATTAAGGTATTAAACTCCCATCCCAAATTCAAATTTAACCCAGGATCATTGGGATGCTACTTAACAGCAACCGGTTTTGGAAGGTCGCCATTACAGGTATATGCATCTGTACAGACGCAGCCAGCTGCAACAGTACAGTCACCACCGCCAACTAGGGAATTGAACTCACCATCATTCAGTTCATCCATGAAACCTTCAAGATCGCTAAACAATTCAGCACCTGTAGGTTGGATGTCATTAACACTTATATTAGCCATTTGAGTTTTTCTCCAATGAATGTGTGTTCTTGAATAGGAATTACTTGGTCATCTTTAATTCCTAATTACATCTTATCTAGATAAAATGAATATGTCTATAATTTTATTTTAATACAAAAGAAATAAAAATTATATTTTTATCTATCTTTTTATTTATGATAAATTTTTAATAAACATAACCTGTTATATTTTTATAAATTTTGTGTAATAATTAGCAAAAATAAACTATTACAGAAGTATATATTGTTGAAAAAGTCAAGCAGTTATTTCTCCAAAAATCTTGAAGAGCAAAATCCGCAAAAAATCAGCCCAAGAACACTCTTGGACTGAACTATAAAAATTACCGACGAATGTAGAATCCTTTTTGGAGGTTTGGGAAGAGCAGCTACATAAGTATACCAGCGCGTAGATATATATCCTCAGAATTGGCATTGAGGTACGAACGCCGCCAGTCAATCCCTAGGAGGGAGAATTGTTGCAAAATAGCTTTCATCCGCCCCTCTGGCGACTCATCCCCCTGATACCAAGCCTCCAGTAACCCATTCGCCACAATCTGACACCGATTCATGCCAAAGCTTTCCTTTTGAGCGAACTTTTGGTCAGGTTCCTCTGCCAACCCCAACCCCGGTGCTAACTGCATCGTAAATAAGGGAACCTCATCCTGAAAATACGCTTGATTCTCCCCATACACAGCCTGCAAAACGTCCCTAACTACCTCATAGTCACTCTTATCGAAGTACAGCACCCCGGAATCATGCCGCCCATAATCCTTTGGATTGTACAAAACCTTGAAATTAAAAGGAATCGCCTTCTCATTTAGCCGTTGCGTCAGGCTACCCATCACCGCAACTGCACCTTCAGGAGTCAAATTGAAGTAGACACGCACCGTCACCGACTCACCCTTTGCATCCTCAAGACGATTTGACCCCACATTGCCAACCGCCATATAAAAGCCGTTTTGCACAAAATTCTTAGGCATCCGGATAGCTACCGAATCACCCACAACAGCAGCCTGTTCCGATGGTTGAAGATGCTTATCGCGCTGAATATGCAGCCTCAAACTCCCCTTCGTCACCGCTAAACTGCCATCACTTTCCTGCCTGAGAACATACCAACCTCTATCAAAATAGCCAGTACCGCTATTGCTGTCATGCAATCGCTGATAAAACCCCAAATCTACCCCCAACATGGTGTTATTCTCCAGGTCTAGTGGCAGAGGATTTGAATCTGCCTCTGGTGCCAGGGCGGTTCGCATTGAGCCATTGTAATAAATCCCGTAGAGAAAACTCCGCAGTTGCAGACTCAGATATTTCTGCTGAATATCCCCAGGCATTTTCTGAAAACGGGCAACCACCTCAGCAGGCAATTCAAAGGGTTTGTAATCAGGATGACGAATGCAGAAATTCGACTGAATCTCCACCTTGTTAACAATATCCTCTAGAACATCCAGTAATCGCCCAGTTGCCTCAGTCGTTCGCTGAGTTTGAGGAGAATCGAGTAATTGCATAATCGTTTGTCACTAAATATATTGGAACTTACGCTTCCTTCTTACTCCCCTCTCCCCAGGGTGGGAGAGGGGTTGGGGGTGAGGGGGTTGTGGCTTAAGTTGACACGGATGGGCACTGCCGTGCCCATCCGTGTCAACTTAAGGTGAAAAGCTCGGTTGAGCAAGGGTGTCGGGTGTCGGGTGTCGGGTGTCGGGTGTCGGGTGTCGAGTGTCGGGTGTCGAGTGTCGGGTGTCGGTTAAAAAACCTAACACATACCATCATTCACCTCACCTATTCATCCACAACGTTTTTTCCAAACAGGAAACTTTAATACATAGTGAGCCAAAATTGCTCGCTCCCCCCACACCCCACACCCCATACCCCACACCCAGTATCCTATCGTGGGTAATGTGGCTTAAGTTGACACCAATG
>NZ_JAVKEA010000031.1:0-6965 GCF_040221695.1 Coleofasciculus sp. E2-BRE-01
AATGTGGCTTAAGTTGACACCCATGGGCACTGCCGTGCCCTTACTAGATAGAAATCAAACGTTGTTAGCCAGTTATTCATGGTTAGAACCGGAAGATGTACACGCTTGTTTACTCTATGCGCGTGGGTTCATTGCTGATAATAACGTTTGATTTCTATCTAGTAAGGGCACGGCAGTGCCCTTGGGTGTCAACTTAAGCCAATTTACCCACGATTGGATACTGGGTGTGGGTTTTGGGGTGTGGGTTTTGGGGGAAAGCGAGAAATTTTGGGGAGCTATGTATTAAACGGAACCTGTTTGAAAATAACTCTGTGTATGAATAGGTGATGTGAATGGTGGTAGGTGTGAGGTTTGTTCGCCTCCAACAGACAAGTCCATCCTGACACCCGACACCCGACACCCGACACCCGACACCCGACACCCGACACCCTTGCTCAACCGAGCTTTCACCTTAAGTTGACACCAATGGGCAATGCCGTGCCCCTACCGCAATTTAGGGATAATTGATAATGAAACCTTTAACCAATCGTACTAAAATTGTTGCTACCATTGGTCCTGCGAGTAATTCACCTGACATCCTCAAGGAAATGGTGCAAGTGGGCATGAATGTGGCACGGTTGAACTTCTCTCATGGTAGCTACGATGACCATGCTCATACCATTTCTTTGCTACGTTCTATTGAAGAGGAATTAGATACACCGATTACGTTACTCCAAGACTTACAAGGACCAAAAATTCGAGTCGGTAAACTGCCTGATGCAGGACTTAACTTAGTTCAAGGAGAATCCATTTCCTTAGTTCCCGTTTCTGAATTCAATCATCAACCGAAAACGGTGGCTATCGACTATCCCCACCTAGCTCAAGAAGCGGAACCCGGAGTGCAGATTCTGCTGGATGATGGACTCTTAGAACTGCGGGTTGAGGACATTGACGGTAATACCGTTAAATGTGAAGTCATCGAAGGCGGGTTACTCAAAAGCCGTAAAGGGGTGAACCTGCCCGGATTGAGCCTAAATCGCCTACCCTCTATGACAGACAAAGACCAACAAGATTTAGAATTTGGCATTGCTCAAGGGGTTGACTGGGTGTCCTTAAGCTTTGTTCGTTCTGCGGAAGATATTCGTACTCTCAAAGGATTTCTCCAGCAACACAATGCCTCATCCCTACCTGTGATTGCCAAAATCGAAAAACCTCAAGCGATCGCGAACTTAGAAGCCATTATCAATGAGAGTGATGGAATCATGGTAGCACGGGGCGATTTGGGTGTGGAAATGAGTCCGGAAAAAGTCCCATTTCTGCAAAAGAAAATTATTCGGATATGTAACCAAAAGGGGATTCCGGTAATCACAGCCACCCAAATGCTCGATAGTATGATTAATAATTCCCGTCCAACTCGTGCTGAAGCCAGTGATGTGGCGAATGCAATTATCGATGGCACGGATGCGGTGATGCTTTCTGGGGAGTCAGCCGTGGGAAAATATCCACTTAAAGCTGTGACCATGCTAGCCCGTATTGCTACGGATGTGGAACCGGAAATTAAGTTTGTTAATTATCCCCCAGCCGCAACCAATGAAGCCAATGCCCTCAGTGAAGCGCTCAACACGATTGATAAAATTCTGGATTTGCGCTGTATTGCTGCTTTCACCAGTACCGGTCATACTGCCAAACTAGCCGCCGCAGAGCGTCCAGGAGTTCCTGTTATTTCTCTGACGCCTAATCGGAAAGTTTACCACAATTTGAATTTGGTTTGGGGGGTAAAACCATTGTTACTCGAGCAAGAAGTTGAGTCCTTTGAAGAGTTAGTGAATCAAGCCCAAACTCAGTTACTAAAACGGAATTTGGTGGTAGCTGGAGATAAAATTTTAATTATCGCTGGGATTCCGACAAAAGTCTCAGGCGGGACTAATTTGCTCAAGATTCATACGATTAGCGCTGAATCCTAAATCTGGGTTAACTACGGTTAGCCTGTTGGGTAACGCTTACGCTCTACCCAACCTATTTGCTGTTGCCTCCCCTCCCCTCCTGACAGGTGTAGGTTTTTTACTTGAGGGTGGGGACAAGACAAGGAGGACAAGGATGGAAAGAAGACAAGGGGGAAAAACCGTACAGCATTTTGTTCGGTCAAGCTAACTTCTAAAAGCCGAAATGCCCGATTTTTCGTTCTCACTCTTCCTTGTCTACTGGTCTACCTGTCTACCTTGTCTTACCTAAACCTCAATCTTAAAAAACCTACCCTTGTGAGGGGGGGAGATGGGGGAGATGGGGGAGATGGGGAAGATGTTAGCTGTTGGCGTTATTTCTGCCTTCTTGTACTAGGTTTAGCGGCATGATTGAGCGTCTCAAGACTTATCATGATTGCCCACTTCCACTCTCAAAGCGATGGATTGAGGAAAGTACACATCAGCAGGATTCCCTTTTTCGGCAAAATTTGATTTATTGGATAAAAACCTCTAGGTGTAAGCGAGTGAATCACATTCCCCCTATTGATCTGGCACGACAGTATAAACACATTGAAAACCAAGTCAGTGTAGCTGTTCAGGAGATACTCACCTCCGGACGTTACGTTGGTGGGCTTGCGGTTCAAGGCTTTGAGGAGCAATTTGCGGCGTACATGAATACCAGCGAATGCGTCGCCTGTAACTCTGGCACAGACGCCTTGTATCTGGCACTGCGAGCCTTAGAGATTGGAGCAGGGGATGAGGTGATTACCACGCCCTTCACGTTTATCGCCACGGCGGAAGTGATTACCCGGGTGGGGGCGACACCTATTTTTGTGGATATTGATCCCCAAACCTTTAATCTTGACGTTGATCAGATTGCGGCGGCGATTACCCCGAAAACGAAGGCGATTCTGCCCGTTCATTTGTTTGGACAGCCTGTGGATATGACGGCGATTATGGATATCGCCCAGGCGCATGATTTAGCCGTCATTGAAGACTGCGCTCAAGCAACGGGCGCGGAATGGGCGGGACAAAAGGTGGGTAGCATTGGGCATATTGGCTGTTTTAGCTTCTTTCCCACCAAGAATTTAGGGGCTTGTGGGGATGGTGGTGCTGTGATTACCAATGACCCAACCCTGGCAGCTACAATCAGAATGTTGCGGGAACATGGAATGCGCGATCGCTACCACCACGAAGCGACAGGGATCAATAGCCGTTTAGATGCCCTACAAGCGACCATTTTACAAATCAAATTAGGTTATCTTGATCAGTGGAATCAAGCACGCTATCAGATCGCTGATCGGTATCACCAGTTATTACAACCTGCTCCCGGAATCGCCTTACCTCAAGAAACTCTAGGAAGCCATACTGTCTGGAATCAGTACACGATTCGTCTAACTCAAGACAGCCGCAGCAGTGACTATCGAAATCACATCCGCCAAAATCTGCAACAGATGGGCATTATTTCGATGGTTTATTACCCTCTACCGTTGCACTTGCAGTCGGTTTATCAGAGCTTAGGGTATCAAGTGGGTGATTTTCCAGTTGCTGAGCAAGTGTGTCACCAAGTTTTGTCTCTACCTATATTTCCAGAATTGTCCTTTGAGGAACAACAACAGGTTGTTTATGGTTTAAAGGATTGCTTGATTAGTGCGGCTCAATAACCGTCGCTATCTCCACGTATTCGCGCAGGATAAACCCGTTATCGTAGTCTGGCGTGGCGAGTTAGGTCACAATAAAAAATATCAGCCACCCGGTCAACGGATTAATTTTGTGCGAGTTGTTCTCGTCTACCTCACCCATAGTGGTGGATTGTTGACCATCTGTTTCTTGATTCACAGATGGATACCGACTCTCAGGGAACCCCTCTGGGCGACTCTATTCTTGGCGCTGATGGTGGCAGAATGGAATCTTAGCACAGGGCAAATTGTAGAGCCGAATCCCCCATTCCCTAGCATTCAACAAATTTGGTCTCGCAGTTGCTGGCATCTGGGTTTTGTGCTAGCCGGACTCAGTTATGTCTTGCTAGCCGATGAGATCTTTATTGACCTATTTTTTGTTCCCGCTTCTATGCCACCTTGGGGACTCTTATGGCTATTAACCCCGTTAAGCTTAACCGACATTGCTAGCCGAAGTACGCGATCGCGCCAAGGCAACAAAGAGGCTAATTCCTTCCCCAGAGAGTCACTCAACGATTCCCTGATTAATCCGTGGTCATCGGTAGACAACACTGAGTTAGACTCAGATTCTACTCCCAATCAGGAGCTAAACTCAAGGCAAATCCAAGTATTTTGGTGGAGTGCGATCGCCTTATTTCTCGTCCAAGGGCTAACCCTATTCCAGCCGGATATCAGTCTCATCGGTTTGGGTGTTGCCACTTTCGTGATGTTTATCAATAGCTGCTATCTCAAGCAACCCTTAGCCGCCGCGATCACGATTGGATTTAGCCTAAGTTTTGGTGCAGTATATCTGGGACAAGGCATTGCCGGATTACCCCCAGTGTCTTCTGCTGATTGGTATTGGGTGGGCGCGATCGCAATTTTCGGATTATGGCTGCTACGTGCTGGCTTAACGCCTCAGTCTAGCAGGCTAGCTCAATTGTACGCTCAAGCCTGCGATCGCTGGGCAATGGCTTTGTCTACTACGGAACTAGGACTACTGACGCTGCAAAGCGCCAATATGTATCTAGAATTCATTCCATCCAGTTGGCAGTACCTGAGTGCATCAATGCTCATTGGTGGTGCTATTCTTTACCGATATTGGCATTCTTTTCCCAAATTCAGTATTTACGGCATTAGTTGGGCAATAGAATTGACAATAGCTAATGCGATTGTACTGCTTAATGGTTCATCCTTAATCCTTGGTGCTGCGAACATTATCCTGGCATTTGTAACACTAATTCTTAACCGTTGGTGGTTTGCCCGTTTAGGTGGGGAAGACGGGGAGCATTTAGAGACGTACCATGGCACGTCTGGAAGGTGGAGAGAAAATTGGCAAGAGATACTGGAATATTTACCCTTAGTCTATGCCATGATTGGCATTAATTTGCGCTTTTCTTATTTCACTCCCTATACAGGGTTGCTCACCCTAGGCGCGGCTTTAACAGGCATTATCCTAGGGCGTCGCCGTACTCAAGCCAAAGGTATCACCTATCTTTTCCTAGTAGGTATTTCCCTTGCCTGGTACGAATTGGTAATTTATTCTCTGATTGGCATTAGTTTACGCTTTTTTTATTTCACCCCCTATACAGGGTTGCTCACCTTAGGTGCAGCTTTAATCGGTATCAGCGTAGCGTATCACCGTACTCAAGCCAAAGGTATTATCTATCTTTCTCTGGCAGGTATTTCCCTGGCTTGGTATGAACTGGTGATTTATCAGATACTGCAAAGCGACGGGGGAAATCCTGGGAATGGCTTGATTATTTTAGCGTTAGTCACGGCTGTACTCTGCGGTATTTATCGTTCACTCGCCTGGTTTTTGCGAAGGCATTGCCTGTTCCAAAGAAACGTATCGAGCGATCAGGCTACACTTTTTCATATCAGCGTCACCCAAATCGAAATTACCGCCCACATTCATTGGGCAATGGGTAGTGTCTTGATGGTTATAGCGGCTGGGATGTCTGTGGGAACCCCGCCTAACCTGATGGGATTAGTTGGACTTGTTCTTAGTTTGATACTGGCTAGTTATGCGTTTTTCCAAGGAAATTTACGAATTCACCAACGCCAGTTTTCGTCCCCATCTCCCCTATCTCCCTCATCTCCCCCATCTTCCCCATCTCCCCCATCTTTCCCAAAGTCTGACATCTGGATATACGCCGGATTAACCGAGGTTGTCGCCATTGGTATTTATGCGCGTTTGATGTGGACACCGTTAAGCCTATTTGATCCTTGGCGAACCATCATTGCAAGTCTATTCGCGATCGCGGTTTATCAAACGTCCTGGTGGCGGTGGGGATGGAATGATCAGCCTTGGCAAAGATACGCCACGATATTGCCTCTTCTGAGCATTTTAATCAATCCTCAAACCCTCTCTTCTTTTAATTTATTGGTTCTTGCAGCTTTTTATGCCTGGGTCACCAATTGCCAATCTAATTTACGGTGGACATACTTAACTTTATTTTTCATCGATTGGGCAATTTGGCGTGTTTTGCAAAGCCAGCAGGTTACTGAACCCTTAGCGTATGCTGCCGTGATTGGTTATTTTTTTCTCTACATTGCCCAAGTTGATCCAGAATTAAGATTACCGCAAAAACGGAATTGGCGTCACTACATCCGCTTACTGGGTAGCGGCATAATCTGTTTGGTGGCGTTAGGGTTTCATCAAGACGTTGGACTCATTCCGGGAATCATTAGTCTGGTTGCTATTGTGGCGGGATTAGGACTGCAAGTTCGAGCATTTTTAATGGTTGGAACGGTAACATTTATTTTTACAGTATTCTACCAGTTAGTCTATTTGGGTTTTCGCTACCCATTCTCTAAGTGGATTATGCTCATAATTGCTGGCATTATTTTTATCAGCCTAACCGCTAACATTGTCAAGGGACGTGAGCCAATTCTTGACCTTGTTCAAGATTGGATCGATCAATGGCGAGAATGGGAGTAGACAAGACAGAGGTATTCGCCACAGGTATCGTCACCTTTAAGATACTGCTAGTCATTAACTGAGGGATAAGACTCCTCCCAAAGCCCCTGCCCGAACCTCTCCCTAGCCCTCTCCTACAAGGAGAGGGAAGCGGAATATATTTTTTTATTTGGAGGGGCTTTGATGCTCCCCCTTCCGTGCAAAAAAAGCGAAGCATCCTCTCCCATCGAACAAAAAGCGAAGCATCCGTTGGCTTCCCCCTTTTGAAGGGGGACGGGAGGGGGATCTAATAGGGGGGAATGAGCTCACAAGGGTAGGTTTTTTACCTGGACGGTATAATGGAGGTAAGACTTGGAAGACCTGGAGGGAAAGTGGACAAGGAAGAAGACCAAAAAAGCATCAAAACTCATGAAGATCTAATTATTTATCAAAAAGCGTTTGATG
>NZ_JAVKEA010000032.1:0-24713 GCF_040221695.1 Coleofasciculus sp. E2-BRE-01
AATGACAAATGACAAATGACAAATGACAAATGACAAATGACAAATGACAAATGACAAATGACAAATGACAAATGACAAATGACAAATGACAAATGACAAATGACAAATGACAAATGACAAATGACAAATGACAAATTACCACGGACTACCAATCATCATAAATCCCGACCAATAATAAGGATGAGATAAATCAACCTGTCCCAACTCAGCTAATTGTGGCGGTAACGATACCCCTCCTCGCGTTCCACTTCCGCGCAATTGTCCGCCTTCAATCACGACATTTCCCCGCAACATCGATAACTGGGCTTCTCTTAGCGCCTCTGCCTTAATTTGAGTCTGACCCAATTGGTTATACAACTCAGTCATTAAAGCTAATGTGCCTTGGTCACTCACCTGCCAGACACTACCTAAAGCCGTCTTCACACCCGACGTCACAGCTAATCCAGCAAAGCCTAACTCCGCCTGATTGTCTCCCACCGCCGTGCGACAAGCCGATAAGACTAATAACTCCACAGGCGGATTATCCCAATTCATTTGTTGCATTTGGGCTAAAGTTAACTTATCATTCCATAACTGCACATAGGAATTACTCGGTCCCCCAGATTTAAAATCGGCATGAGTTCCTAGGTGAATAATTTCATAAGGATAACGCTGGCGTTCTTGAATTAAATTTTCTAACGTAAACTCCTGATTGAGAAAAACTTGACCACCCACTTCTTGGGCAATCGTTGATAACTCAACGGGAACCGCTGGTAACGGATTAAGTTCCGTAAATTCTGATGCCCCCATCGCTAAGATTTGCGGATTTGTCATCGGCTGATGATTACTATTCATCAGGCTGAATGTGGGAATTATGCTGAGGCTGTAGTTTTCAATCAAAAACTGTTCACCATCATGCAAGACTGGCATAGGTATTGTCCGCAATCCCGCATCCATGGAAAAAAGTAATGTATCAATTTCAGCCGCTTCCAGTTCCGATGCAATCGGTGCAATTAACCACTGATAAAGTTGTTGCGCGGGTTTCAAATAACCATTCCCCCGACGGCGAAATGCATCCGTCAGTTGGACTCGCAGTTCATTCGTAACTCCTAGAAGTTGGTCGCGATTAACCGGGATAACTTTAGTGACAGGTTCGGCGGCGGCAGTAAAGAGGACTAATTTCACGCCATCCGGTTGGGTTACTGCATAAACCACGGCAGAACGATTCCCGGTTTGACGTTCAATTTCTGCCAACGTCTGTTCAATACTGGCTAAGGAAATTGAATACTGAGAGAAATCCTGCCCAAAGTAATCCGCAAACTCTTTCAGTCGGGCTTGTTCTAAGGATTCAATATAGCGATTCGTCGCCCCTGATGCATCCTGTAGGGTCAAAAGTGCGGTTGATGCGTCTATAATCGGCAGCGCTTGAGTCACATTTTCTGTGGTATCTATAAAGGGCAGAGACTCTCTAAGATTGTCTGAATCAATCCCCTCATAAAGATTGTAAATCTCATTCGGGGCAAGAATTGGGTTTTGGGAAACAGGCATCTGTGGAGGTACAGGCGTCTGTGGAGAACCTGCACTAATAATCTGAATATTTCCTGTCGTTTGAGTTGAGGGAAAGGATTCCACCGGAGAAATTGTCGCACTACCCGTGGTAAGGGCAGCAGCTATGCCATTCGTCGTTGCATCACCGATTTCAAAGGGTGTTTCATTTTCTCCGCCATGGCTAATTGTAATATTGCCCCCTTCACTCCCCCCAATGGTGGAGATACTCGCAGGTATGCCATTAGCGGCGGTAAAGATATCGGTGGCACGGAAAAAGCTGTCAGTGTTAATATCAACTGCACCGCCTGTCGTACCCCCTTCTGTATTAATCCAGCTAACTTGAATATCATTAGGGGCATTAAAGCTAACATTACCCCCTCCCCCAGAACCACCAGTGGTGTTAATTTTTCCAGTGGTAATTTCTCGGTTGGCTTCGATGACAATATCCCCACCATTCGTATCGCCAGAGGTATTAATATCACCCGTCGTAATCGCCCCATTTTGGCTAGTTAGCGCAATCGTTCCACCATTCGTCGGTGAACTACTATCCAGGATGCCACTACTAGCATCAATACTACCTTCACTGGTTAGTGTAATATTTCCAATACCTTGAGTTTCAACCGTACCACTTCCCAGCAGAGAAATACCGATATTATCTGAGGCGGTTGTATCTTGACCTATACTGCTAAGAAGAATATCCCCTGTATTAGAACTTACCGTTGTCCCCGAATCCTGAATCTGAATTCCGCGACTGGAAGCCTCTGTTCCCCCTGTACCCTCTAGAGTAATATTCCCTGAACCTGTGGATTCAACCACACCGCCACTCAGCATAAAAATACCAAAGTTATTGTTTCCCGTGGCATTTCCGGCTTCACCACTTAGGAGAATATCACCATTGTTTGAACTTACGGTTCCTGAATTTTGAATCTGAATACCTCGATTCCCATCTGTTCCCGTTCCCGCTGTACCCTCTAGAGTAATATTGCCGATTCCTGTGGATTCAACCACCCCACCCAGCATAAAAATACCAAAGTTATCGTTTCCGGTTAAGTCTCCACCAATGCCGTTAATTAAAATATCGCCATTTTCAGAACTTACCCTTGTTCCAGGATTTTGAATCTCGATACCGCGAGTCGCACTTGTACCTGAACCCCCTGTACCATTAAGGTTAATAGTACCTGTCCCCGTTGATTCCACAACCGCACCATTATTCAGAAAAATCCCCGTTTTTGCTGCACCGTCAAGACTTCCTCTCCCGGTAATCTCAATCGTACCGTCTCCAGAATTGAGAGTTCCACCATTAAGCTGTACCGTTCCGATCGCATTACCGTCACTTCCCGGTTTTATGGAAATATTACCCCCATTGGTGAAAATTTGCGACCCTGAATTCATCACAAATTGGGCAACTCCGGATTCTCGCTGGGTGGCTACTGCATTTTCATCATTAATTGTGGCGCTAAAGTTGCCGCCTGCTAAGGTAATGACCACATTATTAATCGTGATACTTCTGCCCGCTTGCAGCGTCAACGTGCCAATGTTACTGGCATTGATACTCTGATTAATCGTAATATCATTATTCGCTTGCAGAACCACATTTCCCATTAGGGCATTAAGTTGATCCGCATCAAAGGTAACTGAGTTGCCTGAATTCTCGCCAAAGGCATTATTGAGAGTGACATCATCTGTTCCTCCATCGCTAATCGTGATATTCTTCGGATCAAATAAGATAGTTCCTAGATTTCCAGATGTTGCCCCAACATCAATCAACCCTCGGAAAATCAAACTATCCCTAGCCGATATCTCCACCAAGCCACCATCACCGGAATTTTCGCCCCCTGTGGCACTCACATTGCCAGAAAAACGGTTAATTTCATCTGCCCAAGCCACAACCTGCCCAGCATTTCCCTGTTCAAGTGCATCAGCATAAATAACGGAATCTGAACTTACAAATGTCTGTAAAGCATTCGGTATCGTACCTTGTCCTTGAAACCCGCCACCAATCAAAACTGTGCCACCGCCATCACCACCGGACGCATTAATTGTGGCATTCAGTAATCCCACTTGTTCGCCTACTAGATAGACATTACCCCCCACTTGTTCACTAGCGGTGTTAATCACGCCAGACATAATTGTTGTTCCTGATAGAGTGGGAATTACCACATCTGAACCGATGAGTCGCACCGTATTTGCGGAGTCAACAATAACGCCTGTACTCTCTTCATCTTGTCCGGTGAGTAACTCAGCTAATTGTAATGGTGAAATTCCCTCTGCTGTTGGCAGGGAATCTTCCGCCGTTGCTGCTTCAATTTCTAAAGACAGTAACATCCCCGCTTGAGAAATCCGGACTAATTTTTCTCCAGGAACCGCCATCATTGTAATAGTACCTCCAGGGGCGGAAAGGGTTCCTGTATTAATAACTTGACCCGCCAGCAGGGTTAAATATTCTCCCTCACTTACCGCCAATTCCCCCGCATTAATAATGCTTCCGGGCTGATCCATCGTAAACGCAAACCGATTCGGAGAACCGACCAACGATTGATAGTCCGTCTCGCCACTGAAATTAAACCAACCATTCTCAAACCCAATTCCATTTGCCGTCGTTACCATAAAACTTCCTGGCACATTCAGGCTGGCATCTGACCCAAAAATAAACCCCGATGGGTTCATCAGAAATAGATTAGAGTTTCCCCCACTAACCTGAATTAACCCATTAATAATTGACGCTTCGTTCCCAGATACTCTACCTAAAATATTTTGAATATGCGGATTCGATAAAAAGTTAGCAACTTGATTCGCATCGAGTTTAAACTGATGGAAACTATGGAACAAATTCGCGCCATCTCCGGAAAGCGTTCCGCCTGTAATATTAAACTGGTTCCCTTCTAAATTAATACTTGTATTCGTTCCATCATCAGCCGCCGTTATCGACTCGGCTTGTAGCGGTTCCTGCTTCAGAAATACCAATGGGATGAACAATACTATCCCTAACCAACGGCTGAATTGAATCGGTGTAGACATGAGTTTTCCCTGATTTTGAGGTAGAAATGCACTGGACTGGTTTAATGGGTTATATCGATCAAAAATCACCCTATCGGGGGTAGTGAATCGACTAAGAAGAGGTTGTTATTGATAACCTATCAACCCAAGCTATCCTTGGTTTCGCTTTAGTGAGGTTGCAGGGTTACTACATTTATGCCTGATTTTGTCGCAGTTTTCTCTAGTATAAAGAAATAAATGTCAAGTGTCAGCGTGCTAGAAAAAAATCTAGCTAAAATGAGTTAAAATTACCAAACTATGCTATGGCTTCAGAACTGAACGTTTGATGAGGTTTTATATTATAGAGTATGTCTCAAGGATTTGTGAAATCTTGGGTTCCCTCTTTTCTCGTCCTGGATTGAGTTAGGGCGATCGCAGATTTAACTCCTGAAAGGGTTCTGCATCCTCATCCAGGGTAATTGTCCCTGGTTGGGCGGGTTGCTGATTGATTTGCAGCGTGAATGTCCCCTGGGGTAACTGTTCCAGATAATAAACACCCGCCCCATTGGTGACGGAAAATCGTCGTTGTTCGCCATCGGCGCTAATCGCTTCTACCCTCGCCCCAGCAACTACATTCCCTTGGGCGTCAGTAACCACTCCAGAGAGAGTATAGGATAACACTAAGGGAACCTGTACAAGTGTATAACTTCCCGCCACCACTTCAACCGCATAAGCATCATTGACGGTTTGCCAATCTAGGGGAAATCCAGATGGATCAAAGTCGAGACGATAGATTTCCGGTGGTAAGCGTAGCCGAATTCCATTGGCTTGGACTTGGGGACGAAAGGATTGAATCGGTTGGTTATTCAGAATTAATAATAACTCTGGGTTTTCGGTGTAGATGTTTTCACCGCTATCTAACTTACTATTATTGTTACGATCAAAAAACGGTTGAATCAATATCCCGCCGCGATCGCGAAACCGATCTGATTGGCGATCGCCTGGAGTTACCCCTTCCTGTACATTTAAACTGGCAACCAGTTCTAGGCTATAATTTGCCTCATTTGAGGTTAGCGATACGCCATCATAACGCCCCCGCAGCAGCAAACCCGGTATAACTGTAGTTTGTACCTGGGCAATCCAGCCCGAACCCTGAGAACCAACCCCATAACCCAACTGAGTGTCCCACAAATAACTCCCATCGGGCGATCGCGCTTTGGATCGATAGCGCCAGCCAATTGTGGCTAAATTATCTCGACGCTGAAGGTTACGGGTTTCATAACTCAGCAGTACAGAATAGCCATCACCGAGAAAACGGCGCGATAGATTATAATTCAAATCTGACCGAAACCCCAACTCATTCCCCTGATGATTCAGTTGTAAAAATCCTAACCGTTGTGTCGCATTCCAGCGCCAGCGATTTTGGTCATCAAGCGTCGCCCGGGCAAAGGTAAAAAAACCACGACGACTGAATCCTGTTTGCATCCCTACCGCCGTACCCTCGCGACTATTATAGGTTCCCAATACCGTCAAACGCGGAAAGATACGCCAATTCAGATTAAGCCGTTGGGCAAAGCGATCGCTGTTAAACTGTAAACTAATCGTAGAGGTTGGTTCATAACGCAGATTCGCATTACTATCCCAATCCCCTTCTTGATCTGGACTCAACACCGACGCCGCCACTTCCAAGGGTATCCCTTTGGGGCGAAAAAATACATCCGCTAATCCCCTAACGCTTTCCTCATAAATTCCACCCACACCTACAGTCAAATCTTCCGATATCCCCCACCGTTGGGCAATTCCCCCCTGAAAATTCTGCCATTCTCCAATAAAATTTTGATTGTTCAATCCAGACGGTTGATGAGTCCAACCTACCGAAACAATCGTCGCCGCAGCCCCATCCGGAATTTGTCCCGGAACCGTCGAAAACGTCGCCTCCCGCACCTCCGGTTGAGCCGAAAGGCGTCCTTGAGGATATAATAAAATGCGATAATTCCCCAACCTTTGACCGCCAATCGGCACCTCCTCAAACCGATAAACCCCCGACGAATCCACCAGAACTTCAGCCAAAACGCGATCGCTAAATCCTTGCGTTAGCCGTACCAACGTCCCTGGTTCCGCTTCACCCACAATCGTCTGTCCCACCTGCGACGCTTGCAACCGTTGTCCTGGACTAAATCCTCCCCCACCAAACGTCACGGGAGGTGTAAATCCTTGACGCTGAATCGTCGTGACTCCCCAATACTCCCCCCTCCCCTGACTCCGCCAAAACGTCGGCTGAGAACCCACCCCATAATCCGCCCCATCGGTTTGTCGCAAATACTGGGCTTCCGTCAGACTCCACGTCGGTGAGTCTAAGAAATCCGGTTGATTCACCCGAACATACCAACTCCCCGATAACAGTGTTCCCACCGCCGCCAATTCCCCCCGATAACTCAGGGACGAAGACTCACCCAAACCCGATGTTGACTCTGATCCTGTCGCCGTAATCCGTTCCTCAATCGCCGTTAGAGTAAAATCCGTCGGGGTAATCCGGGGTAAACCCTCCAGTTGCACTGGGGGTTCTGTCGCCGCAATCCCCCCAATTTTTTGTCCCAACCAAGGGGGATTCAGGATAATCGCATACTCATTAATATCAAATTCTGCGGGAACCCCAAGTAACCTTTCCACCTCTTGAATCGACAACACCAACCCCAACTCCGGGTCATTCTGTAATTCCTGGGGGTTGAGTCGAGTAATCAATCCAGGCGATCGCACATCTAATTGCCCATCCGCTAACGGCGTCACCTCCAGCTTCAACGCCTGAACCACAGCATCATAAGGAATCAGCCAATTCTCAAACGCAACCGCTTGGCTACCATCTTCTTGTCCCCTTACCAAGACACTAAAAATTACTGGACGCCCCCCAACATTCACCCCCACCGGAAACACCGTAAAGTTATCGGAATTTTCGATAACTGGAGTGACTGAATCCTCCATCTCCGTTTGACTAATCCTAGTCTCATGAAAACCGGAATGGCTTTGAGAGCAAGCCTTAGCCGCCATTCCCACAACCAAACCAACAATTATCGCGATTTGCCACAAAACAGAATCCACACGTAGGGGCGCACCGACGTGCATCCGTGTCAACTTAAGGTAGAAAACCAATGGTGGCAAGGTTTTAAGCTGTATCTATCTACTCCTTGACATTTTCCCCCTCATCCCCTAACCCCAACTCCGGACCTGGGGAGAAGGGGAACCGGATTCTCTTGCTCCCCTCTCCCAAATTTGGGAGAGGGGCTGGGGGTGAGGGGTTGAGCTTAAGTTGACACCAATGACCGACGTGCGCCCGGAAAACCGACAATATCTAATCCGCTATTTTAGCTATCTCACGCCAGTCACAATTCCCCTCAAAACCCGCACAACTTAGAGGCATATATTTCTGTAAAAAACACAGACTTTTTTTGACATAAACCCCTTTTATTGGTATGGGGAACAAAGTCAAATCAACAGCAAGAACAAAGCCCATCGCCTCGCCGACTCAAACCATCAACAACCCTCTGCGAACCTCTGCGCCAACCTCTACGTTCCTCTGCGTTAAAAACGATCAACATAGACGCGATCGCCCTTAATCTAGAAAGTAGAGTGTCAAAATGATTTAATTGGTGGCGCTAGCCGGAATCATCAAATCAACGCTAAACGGCTGTGTCCGTCGCTGATCATCTTCAGCCCAGATCAACTCACCCGTAAGCTGATATTGACCCGTAGCCAATTGCCCTTCATCAGGATAATTTAATAGAAACTGACGCTCACTCTCAGCCACAATTCCCGTCGGTTTCAAACTCCCCGTCTCTATAACCGTTTCTCCCTGCTTTAACGTCCAACTCACCGCTGCTCTAGCCGATGCCATTCCGGTATTTTCAACGAGTAATTGAATTTGGTCTTGTTCTGAATTCCAACTGGCACTCTCCACTGCCAAAATTGGCGACAACTCTCCCTGACGCACATAAATTGTTGTACCAATTCGTGCCGTCAACGCAACAGAATTGCCACCACTATCCGTCGTTTCCTGAAGCGTTTCGGTAAACACAACCGCTCGATATTCCCCGTCTGGCAAACTGGGTGGAAAGCGAGTAATTAAACGAATGCGTCGCTGCACTCCCGGTGGTACGGTTAATTCCCTGGGTGAAAATTGCAGATAAGGCGTTAAATCGCTGGGGCTAGAGTCTAAGATTTGAAACCCATTATCCCCATAGGTAAAAGATTCAGCATAAACTCGTCCCCGAAAGGGTTGATTACTGGTATTGGTAACATTAATAATTGCTTGAGCTTGACCGCGATTGGCTTGGGTTTCAATAACTAAAGGTGACACACTCATTTGGGCTTGCGCCGCACCTGCACATAGTAAAACCGCAGATAATGCCCAGCGACTGATGCAAGTAACGGTTGGCAAGACGGAATTAAACGCTAAAGTCATAGCCGTATCAGGGAAGGGTAGGAGTAGGGGGTAGGGGCGAGTCGCTGCACTAGCGTAAAGGGGACAACCGATTAATGAACTTGACTCGCCTTGTTTGAGATTCTGCCCAACTAACCCTGATTTGGCTAGTGTTGGGGTCTTCTCGCAGAATTTGATAAAGGCTAAGGTTCCCTTACTACAAACCTCCTACGGCACAATTGTTAAAGTGACAGCATACTGATAGATTCCAGCTTCAAAAAATCCACTATTAACACCCAAATCCACTTCCACGGTTTGTCGAAGGGGTTCGTTAGGGTTAGGACTCAAAGGAAAAATGGGCATGGATGGACCGGGAAAACCGTTACTACCGTCAGCCCTACCGTTATAGTCTGTTTCTGCACCTGGAACTGTTGCCCGTGCGTTTAAATCAACATCTGAACCTGGGGGTAAAGCACCCGGAGGAGGTCCGATCTCTGGATTGCTGGGAGTAAACGACACAAAACGAGCATCACTAATTTGAAGTTCTGCTGAATCTGTATTGCAGGAAACATCGACAGTACCCGATACTCCTCCCGGCGCATCAGAGGTAATTTCTCCATTAGGTCCAAAACCCGTTTGTGGTCCACCCCTGTACACCAACACACCTGGAACCGGAGTCGCGAAACTACAACTCTCCCCTATATTCCCTTCAAAAATAACATCAACGGATTGCGCCAACACGTTCGGACTAAACACCACCGCACCCGCCAGAACAAAGCCAGATAAAACTAAACGACGAATCATGGAAGCCCTCCTTAAGGTATATGCACATAAGAACCAAACATCGATAAGCGAATTAAGGGATAACCGTCAGCGTCACCGCATAATTGTAAGTCCCCGCCGGAAAGGGAACAGGTCTTTCCACACGCATATCGACTTCTAAATCACTAATTCCCACCGGAAGATTCACCGTCACATCCGCCGTATCCGCCGTCACCTGTTGTGTACCGACACTAACAAACGTGACATAAGTTGTCTCATCCGGATCAGGTGTTGACCCAGAGATGAGACGAGGCGGTGAAACCGTTAGGGTAGCAGGAGTGTTAGAGTTTAAATTTACCGTTGCTGGATTGACGGATTCTATCACATTGGGCAGTTGAGCTGAACCACTGCTAGCCGTTGTTTCCACCGTACCCAGGACAACCTGGTCAAAGGTTACCTCAATGGGAACACTAGCCGTAAATGGAATATCAACGGATTGAGCCAGTGTCTCAGAACTCAACCCCATAGCACTGGCTAGGGTTAACGCTGATGCAACGGCATAAAAACGAAACATTTAAAGCTCCTCTAGGGTAGCTGTTTCAAGTCTATCTTAAGGTGTGCTAGGAGAAAAATATAATCTATCCTCTGGATAATAATTCGTCAATTTCTTTTAAATTTTGTAATCTTCCCCAATCCGGGGATTGAGTAAAGGGCGACCCGATCCTCTGTAGGGGCGGGTTTTACGACTATCTTTCCAGTTGCACCTCGATGTGACTAAACCCGCCCTGTTTCAGTTGTTGATTGATGCAAGCGGGTCGCCCCTACAGGAGGATTAAAGGTAATAGGTTTCCCTCTAATTCCCTTTTGATGGATAGGATTATCAACGATTGGGGAAATCCTGCGATCGCGCCAGCGTGTCTGATAGGACATATCGCTCTCAATAGGGTTAAGTTTTGAAGTGATGATGATCGAGTCTATAGGTCGGCACATTTTCCCATGATAAAAGTATACCAAAAAAAAGAGCGATCGCATACAATATGCTGTTAATTTTTTAAGGTTGAAAAAAAATGAAGCCTCTCTGCCTCTCTGCCTCCCTGAACCTCGGTAAACTTAACCGAAAATGTTTCAGTCTACTCAACTTAAACCATCTGTTCCATGCGGCGAAAATCGAGTTCAACTTCCGCCCACAGGGAACGATTGTGAGGGTCAGTTTTCAACGCTTTCTTCAAATAAATTCGGGCTTTATCCAATTGCCCATCCTTCACCAAATACCGTCCCCAACATTGATAAGTAATCGCTTGCCACTGTCGCACCTCTGGATCTTGGGGGATTCGTTGCGCTAACCCCTCAACCAGCGCGATCGCACGGGCAAATCGTTGTTCTTTAAGTAATTGCTGTAAACGCTCATAGAATGTCCATTTGAGCTGATATTCTATCTCTGATAGGGGAGGAATGGAGGGAGGTTTGGCTGGCGGTTGCTTGGTCACCGTAACCGTCTGGGAATCCTCAGCCGAGTGAGTTGTCCCAGACGGTTTAATCGCATTCAGCAGCAGCTTATACGCCTGTGTCAACTCAATAAACTTAGTTTGAGCCAGCCCGTCACCGACATTGACATCCGGATGACACTGGCGTGCTAAACGCCGATACGATGCCTTAATCTCAGACTGAGAGGCGCCATCGCTTAAACCTAACAATCGATAACAATCCGCCAGATTCATCTCAAGGACAAGCACTGATAGGGGTAGAGGCAGTATTTTAGAACTGCCCCACCGATTCTGTCTATCTTAGCCTGCTCTGTCTTCAATCACCCGGTCAATCAGTCCGTACTCCTTCGCCTCTTGCGCGGACATGAAAAAGTCGCGATCGATATCTTTTTCAATCTTCTCAACCGTTTGACCCGTCTTGTCTGCGTAGATTTGGTTGAGTTGACGCCGGATTCGCAAAATCTCCCTGGCTTCAATCTCAATATCTGTCGCTTGTCCCCGCACACCGCCAGAGGGTTGGTGAATCATAATCCGGGAGTGGGGTAACGCCAACCGTTTCCCCTGCTTTCCAGCCGCCAGCAGGAAGGAACCCATCGACGCCGCTAAACCGACACAGATGGTCACCACATCCGACTTAATATGCTGCATGGTGTCATAAATCGCCATACCTGCGGTAACTGAACCACCGGGAGAATTTATGTACAGATAGATATCTTTGTTGTTGTCTTCAGAATCCAGGTAAAGCATTACCGCGATGATCTGGTTAGTAATCTCATCATCGACTTCTTTACCCAGAAAAATAATCCGTTCTCGGTAGAGACGATTGTAGATATCAATCCAATCGCTGTAAGGAGAACCAGGAAGTTGATAAGGGACTTTAGGAACGCCAATAGGCATAATTTGCTCCGAATTCTAGAAAACGTTTTGAATACTGTGTAGAGGCGGGTTTGACAACTATCGTTTCTTCCCTCACCCAAATTCGACTAAACCTGCCTCAGTACGTGTCATGGTTCGTCTGGTAGGATGGCAATGGTTTAGGCATTAATCAGGAGGGTTGTCTCGAAGGAGAACAGCAAAACTGCCTGACTGTCCTTGAAAGAGTCGCGATTAAGACGCACTGGCGGCGATAGCAGCCGGAACCTCATCACTCTCTAACACCCGATCAATCAAGCCATACTCTTTTGCCTCATAAGGCGTCATGTACAACATCCGCTCCATATCCTTGGTAATCTTTTCGGCAGATTGACCCGTATTTTTTGCCAAAATCCCCATCATGGTGATCTTATTGGCTAGCACTTCCTTCGCCCGAATTTGGATATCCGTGGCTTGACCCCTTGCATAACTCTTGGGTTGGTGCAGCACAATTGAGGCATTGGGTAAACTTGCCCGACAGCCTTTTGTACCCGCTGACAGCAGCATCGCCGCCATCCCCATTGCCGAACCAATACAAATGGTATGGATGGGGGGTTGAATGTAATTCATCGTGTCACAGATGGCAAAGGCTTCGGTTTCAAAGCCAATCGGTTCACCATCGTAACGGGAGGTTCCTGTGGAATTAATGTAGATTTTAATCGGCTTGTCGGGATTGTCGTACTGCAAATACAACAGTTCTGCCACAATCAATTCGGTGACTTGTGGCACCAAGGGTAAACCTAGATAGACAATCCGCTCATTGAGGAGCAGTGACGGTAAATCAGGTGGCGGGGTGCGGTAGTTTTGCCGACCATAGTAGGTTGATTGAACTGCCTGAATCGGTCGTTTCATGATCTTCGGGAATGCAATAATGGCGCTATCTTTAAAACATAGTAGCGTGCTTGTGAAGTTGCCTGGGGCGGTTCTTTCGATTGATGGCGATTCGGGGTGTATCCTGAACAACCTCAGCCCTTCATCAGTACTTATGTATTACACGAAGGTTACTATAATTACATCTTTTCACTGGCTTAGGAGTTTTAGACATGAAAGTTGGTTTACACCCTGCCCTCAGCGATACTAATCTGGATGCCAATCAACCCAGTTCCCAGCGTCAGTTATCGATCGCGATTCGGGCAATTACCCAATCCCAGGATCAGTCACTGCCGCTGAATTTATGCTTAATTCTCGATCACAGCGGCTCTATGCATGGGCGTCCCCTAGAAACGGTGAAAAAAGCGGCGATGCAACTGATTGAACGACTCAAGGAAGGCGATCGCATCTGTGTGATTGCTTTTGATCATCGTGCCACAGTGTTGGTTCCCAATCAAGCGATCGATAATTTGAACACGATTAAATCCCAAATCCGCCAACTCTCTGCCGATGGGGGAACGGCGATTGATGAGGGGTTGAAACTGGGGATTGCAGAAGTAGCTAAGGGAAAAGCTGACGCCGTGTCTCAGGTGTTTCTGCTGACGGATGGCGAAAATGAACATGGGGACAATGATCGCTGCTTAAAATTAGCCCAATTCGCGGTTGAGAATAAGCTGACGATCAATACCCTAGGATTTGGGGCAAGTTGGAACCAAGATGTGCTAGAAAAAATTGCCGATTCGGGGAGTGGTACGCTTTGTTATATTGAACAGCCAGAGCAAGCGGTACAGGAGTTTGGACGCTTGTTTAACCGTATCCAAGCCGTTGGCTTGACCAATGCTTACTTATTATGTGAATTAATGGATGGTGTGCGGTTTGCCGAATTCAAACCCATTGCCCAAGTCGCCCCGGATACGATTGAACTCCCCCTGCAACCCCAAGGCGATCAATTTGTCGTCCGCTTGGGTGATTTGATGACGGATGCCGAACGGGTGATTCTGGCAAATCTGTATATGGGACAACTGTCTGTTGGGTATCAGGCGATCGCGAAGCTGCAAGTACTCTATGATGACCCGGCTACGGGGGAAGAGGGGTTAAAGTCGGAACAGGTTCCCGTCGAGATTAACGTTCAGAGTACCTATCAACCGTCTCCCAATACCAAAGTCCAACAATCGATTCTGGCACTAGCCAAATACAGGCAAACCCAAATAGCCGAAGCCAAACTGCAAACAGGCGATCGCTCTGGCGCTGCCACAATGTTACAAACGGCTGCTAATACGGCAATCCAAATGGGAGACCAAAGTGCCGCCACGGTGCTGCAAACTAACGCGACTCGTTTGCAATCTGGCGAAGAACTCTCAGACGCTGATCGCAAGAAAACTCGGATTGTGTCCAAGACTATCTTGCAGGAGTGAGACTCTAGCAGAAGGCTTCAGGGTAGAAGGCGCCAAGACTCCAAGACACCAAGCCGATAAGGTGCATGGTGTCTGTTTTTTGCCCACACCCGACACCCGACACCTATTTTACAATTCTTAATATCATTTCTCATCATATCAGTTTACCCTAAGCATTTGGGACGGTTTTGATACGTTTTGGACGTAAAAATACACAAGTCGTAAACCTTAGGGATAGGAAATTTAACATGAGTACCAATTTAGCCACTCAGTTACGTGAGGGAACAAAAAAAGCCCATACAATGGCAGAAAACGTGGGATTTGTCAAATGTTTTTTGAAAGGCGTCGTTGAAAAGAACTCCTACCGGAAACTCGTCGCCAATCTCTACTTCGTCTATAGTGCGATGGAAGAAGAAATGGAGCGCCATCGCCAACATCCAATTCTCTCAAAACTCTACTTTCCCCAACTCAATCGCCAGAAAAGTCTAGAGCAAGACTTGTACTATTACTACAGTGCAAACTGGCGCGAACAAGTAGCGCCTTCATCTGCGGGTAAAGACTACGTGCAGCGAATTCGCGACGTGTCCGCCTCTGAACCCGAACTATTAGTCGCCCATTGCTACACGCGCTATCTGGGCGATTTATCCGGGGGACAAATCCTGAAAAAGATTGCTCAACGGGCGATGAATTTATCTGAGGGTGAAGGTACAGCGTTTTACGAGTTTAACGACATTCCTGACGAAAAGGCATTCAAAGCTGAGTATCGTCAAGCCTTGGATGAACTTCCCATTGATGACGCCACAGCCGAACGGATTGTTGATGAGGCAAATGCGGCATTTGGCATGAATATGAAGCTGTTCCAGGAATTAGAAGGGAATTTGATTAAAGCGATTGGTCAGATGCTCTTCAACACCTTAACCCGTCGTCGGAGTGGTGGTAGCACAGAACTGGCTACGGCTGAATAAACCCTGGTTAAAAACCTTGTAGAGACGTTGCATGCAACGTCTCTACAATCGGGAAAAAAAGGATTTTATATACCGAATTTGGTATTAGCTGTGGAAAACAGGGGGAGGCAAATGATAGCGGTTTTTCATTTAAAAAAAGACCAGCAGAGTAATTATCAAGAGGAATCCCAAAAGATTGGGCCAATAAAGCAGTTTAGGAATGAGGCTATCTTTATACTGAAAAGCAGGAAGATTAAACCGCGAGGAATACAAACGCGAATTAATTGCCACCAGCAAAATCAATAGCTTACCAGTGCATATAGCGCTTTCCCAGGGTGTGAGGTACACCTAAATGTAGGGACAATGTAGGGGTGCAAAGCTTGCGCCCTTAACGATGTATCGCATCAAACCGGAAATTGCTATATCTATATATGATATGGATGCTGCTGTGCTTCTTAATGAATCTTTACAAAATAAGCCAAAATTAATCCAGCCAAGTGGTTGCCAACGTTAGCTGATTGCAATATTATTCAACATAGTGTAACAACGTCATACGCCAGTATGACAGAAACTGGATTTCAGAGCCTGAGACACGGTGGCTAGACCCTGGCAGTCTGTGACTTCAGTTCTATTTTGTGATCACGAGCAAGAATGTTACACCGATATCCTGCCAAAAGCCACCTCAGTTGCACAAGTATTATCGAGTAGAACAAAGTCCCTGACTGGCTTCTACTATCCAGGAGAAGCGGGTTATAGAAACCTGGCTAGTCGGTACTTGGTTGAAAATGACTAGAGTTTGCTGTGGCTGGGATAGGGGATTTTCTAATGTCAAGAGAAAGTATACTTAATTAATTGTCCAAAAATTTTTGAGCGGATAATGCAACAAATCTTTACTAAAAAACAACTAAATTTACAAAATGAAGCTTTAAGCTTAACACTCTTAAGCATGGTGAGTTCAAAATTTATAATCAGACCTTCGGGAAGCGTGTATTTAAGTTTTTTTCAGAGCTTCGCGGATGAATTACGAATTTTTTTGAAAAAGATTTTTAATCTCTCGTCAGAGATTAATTAAAGCTATAGAGGATGTGATTTTATATTAAATTCACATAAACATCGGGACAACAACGTTGACGAATTAAGGCTGAATCGCTGATCAGGCAAGGAATACAGAAAATCGATATATCAGTTTAGTATCCATTAAATTGTTTTTTTTTAGTAAAGATCCCCAGAAGGACTAGATAGAAACGCCAAACTAATGCCATTATTAATTAAGAGGAGAGTATTGAATGGTCGCGAAATTAGAAAAAATTAAGGGTGCATTAAGAGTGCGTAACAAAGCGCAATTTTTCTTAACATTATGAGTTCGCGATCGCTAGCGGAGTTTTACCTTTTGTCAACTTAATCATGTTTTGGAGTTATAACCTATGTCAAAGCTAATGAACCGTACCTCAACTGCCACTGTAGACGCTAAAATTGCCACATCTGCGAACTCCACCTATTGCGGTGGTGGTGGCAGCATTCCCGATGGAGTGGCTAGTTTTCAAGATGAGATTGTGGTGACTGAAAATATCGCAATTAGCAACGTCACCGTCACGCTGAAGAATTTAGAACATACTTGGGTAGGCGATTTGATTGCCCAGTTACGTCATCTCGAAAGCGGGGTTGTGGTTGACTTGTTCCGACGCCCCGGACAACCGCAATTTTCGTCCAGTGGCTATAGTAATGACCTGAATGGAGATTACAGCTTTAACGATAACTTTTCCCGTAGCTTTGACTCAGTAGCGGCGTCTCATGGGGTGATTCCCAGTGGTAACTATTGTGCAAGTCAGACTTTGTCTGTGTTTGAAGGACGCCCATCTGCTGGTACTTGGCAACTGATTATTAATGATTGCTCTGCGGGTGACTCAGGTTCTCTGGAGTCTTGGACTCTCAATTTAGAATAAATACAAAAGCTGACTAAACCTGCATTCTCAGGGAGAAAAGCAGAAATCGTTCATCAGTGCAAAAGGTTCTCCAAAGCATAAGTGTGTTGAGTTAGCACTTGAGAATACAGGTTAATTGGTTTCATCAAAGCGTAGAACCTTGACAGGGAAAAGGACTGTTGGCTCTGGCATAAAACAATCAACATTCCTTGGTCAATCGCTCCAATATAAAAATCCTCTGCTCTCTGGCTTATGTCTAGGGTGAGTAGAGGATTTTTATCTTAAAATAAACGGGTGGCGAAGTTTTGCGATCGCGTCGGCGAGATTGCCCTGGCTTTGAGAATGGCGGCGGCTAAACAGGTATAAGACAAAATCCCCACCACCGCTAACAATAAACTACTGACAAACCCACTAGCATTCCACAAGGCGTGGAGAATCGCCGCACACAGATAACCCGTTGCCAGAATTTGCCAAGCTTTTCGCGGTTTGAGAACACTTAAGCCGATAAAATAGCCAAAATAGCCACTATAGGCAATATGTCCAGCAACTGAACCCAGTAGACGGGGGATGAGTAATTGCAATCCCATCAGTTGAGCCGATCCTTGACCCGCTTGAAAGGTTACGTTATCGATAATATCCGGAACATACTGTCCTAAGGTTTCCAACAGGGTAAAACCCACCCCTGATGCCGTACCTAAGAGAATCCCATCCAGAGGTTCCCAGACGCCAATCTGTTCTCGCCACGGCGAACGTAGCAGTTTACCCAAGAAAAACGCCCCAATAATTGGCAGGGCTTTGAGTAATTCCTCCATCAAACCCGCCCCGAAAAACATGCGGATTAGCAGAGACGTGAAACTGATCAGTTCTCCTTCTTCCGGTAAGCTTCCCGGTAAGATGTCGCGAAAAACGATAATCGATAGAGGTAACAACGGACTGGTTAAAATTAAACCCGTCGCGATCGCACATCCCAAGAATACCCACCACGGTTTTGGTTTCCCACAGAGTTGGTAGACAAAATAAGAAGCCGCACCCGTTAAATAGGTTGCCAAGAGTAGATTAAACACCATTGCCTGACCGACCGCCATAAACATTAACACCACAAACACCACCGTGAGAATGGCGGGTCTCAGAAACGCCTTTTGGGTTAAATCTTGTCCCGTTGAAGCGAGGGGAAACAGTTGACTAAAGGTAACCGTATCGGGAGTTTTATGTCCGATTACACTGACAGATGTCAGCGATGAAGCCGAAGAAACGGGTGAGACTAGGGACGAAGATGAACTGAACTGGCACTCAAAAATAAACTGAGGACCATCTTGACCCAATTCAATGCGATCGCCTGCGTGCAATTGACAGCATCCTCGTAACGGATACCCATTAACATACGTCCCATTAATACTATTGAGATCACAAATTTCCCAGCCCTGCTTCCAGGGTGAACAGGGACGAATCGTAGCATGACGCCGCGATACAATTAAATACTGATTCGGGTTTAAGGCTATTTGGCAGCTTGGATCACGACCAATCACCGTCTCCTCATCCTCAGACAAAGGATAGGGAGATAAATGGCTAGCTATACCTCTGCCAGCAAGAGGTCGTAAAAATCCACGGCAATGTTGACCAGTCATCAGTAATGTCCGTGAGCTTGGAAACCGTGTTTTAGCAAGGGGTTTGCTTCCTCCGTCGGAGTTTACCAAAGACCTCGTAGGGGCTCTTATGTGCCCATCCGTGTCAACTTAAGGTGCAAACTAATACAGGGCGAGCGTTTCACCCTCATCCCCTAACCCCTTCTCCCATCAAGGGAGAAGGGGAATAAAGAAGCTTCTGGCATCACATCGAGAAACCCTTTTCTTCTTGCTCCCCTCTCCCAAGCTTGGGAGAGGGGCTGGGGGTGAGGGCTGGCGTGGGTGAGGGGTTGAGCTTAAGTTGACACCAATGTTCTGTGCCGTACCCCTACAATTAAATTCTAAAGGACAACAGAAAACGGACGCCAAACCCCAGGGAGAAATAATTCTACTGATTTGCTCTCGCATCACGAACAGCCGCGTAGAACAAAAAGCCACTCAAGGGAATACTACCCGCGAGGATAATTTCTGTGACTGATGCACCCAACTGGGGTGTTCCTGAGGAGAGTTCAAAAATTGAGCCAACAGCCGCAATTGCAGTAATACAGGAACCCATCAAAAATAAACCACTTTTTGGTGTCATTAAATTAAACCTAACGATAAATACGAAAAAACCGAGTCCGTTGTAAAATGTCCATGGATTGCTCCATGGACAAAACATTGGCACGGTTAGGCTGAGATTGCCTAAGAATTAAATGGTTTAACCGCTTGGGTAGAAAAGCCATACTTTTGCAGTTCTTCTGCCAAAACCAGTCCATTTTCCACCCGATCCACAAACATAACCCCAGTCAGGTGATCCATTTCATGTTGAATGGCGCGAGATAGTAAACCATCTGCCTTTAATCTTTGCGGACGTCCATTCTCATCTTTGTAGGCAACTTCCACTTCTACTGGGCGTTTGACATCTAAATAGACGCCAGGAACACTTAAACACCCTTCTTGAGCATCACATATACTCTGACCAAAACGCTTAATCGTGGGGTTGATCAGAATCAAGGGGGGATTTTCTGGGTTATCCGGTTCGCAGTCGATGACAATGATTTGTTTATTTACCCCAACCTGCGGTGCTGCCAAGCCGATACCATCTGCGCTATACATAGTTTGCAGCATCTGATGAGCTAACTGTCGGATGCTTTGGTCTACTTTAGCCACCCGTTTCGCTGGTTGACGCAGAACGCGATCGCCCAGATAGTGAATCTCTAGGGGGGGGTTGTCTAGTTTTTTCTTTTCGACAATAACTTGAGCAGTCATGGGCATGGGAAACTTCTAAATCCAGCAATCTTATTGACACTTCATTTTTTTTATCCTAGCAGGTATCACTCTGGGTGGAATTCGGTTCATCCACCCTTGAGCCACAGCCACTCTTTAGGATTAATGTCAAAGATATATTGTAGGGTGGGTTTCGGCTTCGCAAGGGCCCACCAGCATACCAGTCAGTTTAATGCTCAAAGATATCTCGATAGAGGAGTAAATCCAAAGACACCATCACGGATAACGCCTCAAAGCACTCTTGGGCAAGTTGCCAGCGCTCTTCTCGTTGCAACATGGTAATCAGTTTCTGCCGCACAGACAACAAATAACGGACATCATTTGCTGCATAGCGAAGTTGTTCATCCGACAGGTTATTAGGATTCCCCCAATCTGAACTCTGGGAACTTTTATCCAGTTCCACCTGTTCGAGATCCATGACTAAATCTTTCAGCCCATGGCGGTTGGTATAGGTACGGGCAAGTTTACTGGCAATTTTTGTACAAAATACAGGTTGGACGTAGATGTCCAGATTTTGGCGTAAGATGGCGAGATCGAAACGGGCAAAGTGAAAGACTTTTAAGACAGTTTGGGCTTCCAGCAACTGCTTCAGATTGGGGGCTTCGGTTTGTTTTTTATCTATGCGGATCACCGTAACTCGGTCTTGGGGGTCACACAGTTGCACCAGACACAAGCGATCGCGCTGATAGATTAGCCCCATGGTTTCTGTATCAACAGCAATCGCTTCGGCGTTGAGATAGGTCTTCAGCAGGGCGTCGGGAAGGTCGCGATCGCACACTTGAAATTCTGCCACGTCTTTCTCGATGGGTGGATGAGTCATAATATCTCTTAGTAATTAAGAAATCACTAGCAAATAACCACTGACAAACTACTGCCGTTTGATGAAAATTTGGGTAAAGTAATAGTCCCCCTTGGCATTTTTACTGACGCCGATCCCAGTTACATCAAAATCCCCTTCAATATTTTTGCGATGTCCAGGGCTTTTTAACCAACCTTGTACCGCCTGTGTCGCCGGGTCAGAATAGCCCTGATTATAGGCGACATTTTCCGCCGCTTGGCGATAGGACATGAATTGGGCGATCGCCCGGACTCGTTGTTCAAATCCCCCATGACCCAACGGGACACGCCCGGTTGCCATTGCCTGACTGTGGCGTCTGGCTTCCTTGCTAATGCTTGCGTCTAAGGTTAATGGGGGCAGGTTTTGGGACTGGCGATATTGATTAATCTGTTGATGCACCGCCGCCTCCCAATTGGTGAAATTACCGTCATTGGACTGTGGAGACACAGTTGCAGGAGATTCGGATTGACTCACCGGGGTTTGATTGACACTCAACGCCAAATCACAACTACTGAGTCCTAACTTTAGTAGCAGGAATCCACTCATCACAAAAACAGATCTTGACCGCACCGTTTAATCCTGGGAGTCTAACTGAATAAACTTACCAACTGTTTGTACATCTTTATCACCGCGTCCCGAACAGTTAATCACAATTTTCGGACTACCCTGAAGTTGAGGACAGAGGGTTTCTAGATACGCGATCGCGTGGGCGGTTTCTAGGGCGGGAATAATCCCTTCGAGTTCCGATAACTGACGAAACGCTGCGATCGCGTCTTGGTCGCTGACGCTATAGTATTCCGCTCGACCACTATCTTTCAAATAACTGTGTTCGGGTCCAACACCCGGATAATCGAGTCCCGCACTAACGGAATGGGCTTCCACCACTTGACCATCGGTATCTTGGAGTAAATAGCTCATTGCCCCATGCAGTACACCGGGACGCCCTAGGGTTAGAGTAGCGGCGTGCTTGGTAGAGGTGACACCTTCCCCAGCCGCTTCAACACCAATTAACCGCACGCTGGATTCGTTAACAAATTCGTGGAAGAGTCCCATTGCATTGGAACCGCCACCGACACAAGCTAACAAGATATCCGGTAAGCCACCCCATTTCTCTTGACATTGGGTGCGGGTTTCTTGACCAATAATCGCCTGAAAGTCACGCACGAGCAAGGGATAGGGATGGGGACCGGCGACTGAACCGAGGATGTAATGGGTGGTTTCCACATTGGTTACCCAGTCGCGAATCGCTTCCGAGGTGGCATCTTTGAGCGTACCCGTTCCCGCCGCAACAGGTTGAACTTTTGCACCCATGAGCCGCATCCGAAACACGTTCAGGGATTGGCGTTCCATATCCTGAACACCCATATAGATAATGCATTCCAAGCCGAACCGCGCACAAACCGTTGCCGTTGCCACACCATGTTGACCTGCCCCGGTTTCTGCTATAATCCGCTTTTTGTCCATCCGCTTGGCTAATAAGACCTGGGCTAAGGCATTATTGATCTTATGAGCGCCAGTATGATTTAAGTCTTCCCGTTTCAAATAAATTTGCGCTCCACCGCCATCGGGTCTGGCATAGTGGGCGGTTAAACGCTCAGCAAAATATAGAGGACTAGGACGCCCGACATAATCGCGTAATAACTGTTGCAATTCCTGCTGAAAATCGGGGTGGTTGCGGTACTGTTTAAACGACTGCTCTAACTCGAACAGCGCTGGCATTAGAGTTTCCGGCACATACTTGCCGCCAAATTTGCCAAAACGCCCTAAGGCATCCGGTTGTTCGTTTACTACATCGGTAGAGGAGCGGGAATTAGGAAGGGGAGTTTGGGTCACAGAGCAAGATCGCCAACAACAACACCCACTCATTATAAATCGCGACCTGACCGAATCTGGCGATCGCGATTGAGTTTAACGGTTAATCGAGACAATAGTTGTAGGGGTTCAATTCACCAGCCATGTCCATTACAGGGTTTCTTTCGGATTTTTCTCTGTCGGAAATTTTTCGATTTATCGATCAGGGAAACAAAAGCGGCGTACTGATGCTGCGATCGCGATCGGAGTCAAGAGATGCGTCGTCTTATTATATTTGGGTAGAGAATGGGAATGTTATCACTGCCGCCAACCAGTTGAATGATCAAGGTTTACTCTCGCTGATCCAGCAATACGAGTGGGTGAGTAACCGTGTTGTCACGAAACTGGCTCAGTTGTGTCCAGAAGATCAACCTCTGGGATTGTATCTGAAACAGCAAGGAGCGTTGCGAGTTGAACAACTAGAACATTTGTTCCAAGTCCAAGTCGTACAGCAACTGTGTTTAATTTTTCAACTCAAAGATGCTCACTTTAGATTTGAACAGAATACGCCGAGTCCAACACGAGAGATGACGGGGTTGCAGTCGCCCGCCCGGATTATCGAGGTTGTGTTCCAAAAACTCATTGTTTTAAGACAATTGTTTGTCGCTCGGCATCTGCGGCATAAAAGGAATGGAAGTAGACTCTCAGAAAACTTTTGTCAGCAATTGGGATTGACGATGGATATTGCTTTTTTTCATTGTCTAAAATTATCCTTATTTGACACGAATTATACCTTAGCGGATTTAGCTAAAATTGTTGATATATACTATCGTCCTTATGACATTCCCAAATCAAAATTTTCAGCGACAAAAGCTTTAGTTTAATGTTTTTTTTGATTACACTCAGATCAATGTCACTGATATAAGTTAGGGACTGCTGAATAAGTGTTGTGGTGGGGAGAGGCAACACCTCGACTTCGCTCGGTGTGTCACAGGGAACAGGCAATAGGGTAATTCCTGTGCCTGTTTTGGTTCCATATCATACCTCATCGGGATGTTGGAGCATCATCTTCATAATTATCTCGTTCCAAGGATTGGATTACTGTGCCTTGAGAATGATGCTGCTTTTGTTGACTCACGTAGGCAATCGCTTGATCAAGTTGTTTGCCTCCCAGGGAAAAAACACCATATCCGCGCTGCCAACCAAACTTGGCTGATGTGGGAGGCGAATCTTGGTTAAACTGATGGGCGCTACTTCCTTTAATGTATTTGACAAAATCCGCGATCGCAAGGCTTGGCGGGATAGAGGTCACTAAATGGATATGATCTTCTATACCCCCAATGGCGTGAATAATGCAACCTCGCGAATCAGCCTTACCGATAATATAGTTATATAATTTCGGCTCTCGTGCAGGAACAATCAACGGTTGGCGTTCTTTTGTCGCCCAGACGAGATGATAGTAAAGCCGCCAAAGCGCCATAACTTTATATCTTGATAATTGGGATTAACTGTCACACCGCCTTGAAATCAATTTCAAGGCTTATAGCAAAAGTCCGTTAAAACGGACTAACTAATACATAATTGTTCCTTTGAATAGAATCATGTTCTGATAATCAGGATGAGCTTGTATTTTTACTGAGTCGTCTTCAGACGACTTCGGCTATGAGGCTGGGAATTGATTCCCAGGCGGATGAGCGGATTTCACCATGACTGGACAATAAATTGCTCACCCTCACCTATAACCGAGAATAAATTTCCAACAATGATAACATATTGATTGGATTAATTACCCTATTATCACGCCATTTTACATCGATTCCCACCACGTTAACATATTGATTGGAACGTATTGCCACGCTGTCACATCGCCTTGAAATCAATTTCAAGGCTTATAGCAAAAGTCCGTTAAAACGGACTAGCTAATACATAATTGCTCCTCTGAATAGAATCATGTTTTAATAATCCGGATGAGCTTGTATTTTTACTGA
>NZ_JAVKEA010000033.1:0-88441 GCF_040221695.1 Coleofasciculus sp. E2-BRE-01
TTTTTGATAAATAATTAGATCTTCATGAGTTTTGATGCTTTTTTGGTCTTCTTCCTTGTCCACTTTCCCTCCAGGTCTTCCAAGTCTTACCTCCATTATACCGTCCAGGTAAAAAACCTACCCTTGTGAGGCGGGGGGAGCAGGGGGAGCAGGGGGAGATGGGAATACAGCCGATTCTGTAGGGGCGGGTTTTACCCATAACGTTTTGGCACAAACCGATAACTGAACTAAACCCGCCCTTGTCCGGATTCAGGGGACGCAAAAATTAAGGTCAAAACTCAACACTCAACACTCAACACTCAAAACTTAAGTCATCTAGGGTCAGTTGACCGTCAAAGGCATAGAATGTGATGCGAGAGATATTCGGCGCATTAATCTGTAGCTGGGTATTGGGAGGTGTAGATGAATCTGATCCAGCTAAATTGGGTTGAGTCGTCACTTGATCAATAAGCATACCTTGGGAGTCGTAAGCAGACATGATCGTTCGCTGGGAACTGATGACGTAGCAGCAGAACCGAGCAATCGGCTGCAAAAACGTTGCTTCTAGCCAACCGCTTTTAGGTGCCGCCATGAGTACTATTGTACCAGAGCGGGGAGGATAGGCAGGGTTTGATGGCTGTAGAGCGATCGCGTTTTTAAATGTCACTCCAAACTGGTGAAATTGATGCTCTACCACTTCAAAACAGGTTAAAGCTTCCAAATTAAGGCAGACACTCTTCGGTCTTATCACGAGTAAACTCGACTCATATTCAGCTATATCCCAGGCAGGAGAAGCGATCGCCGCTTGCGACTTGATGAAGTTATCATCTATAATTTCCTGTAACTGTAAATTGCATTGCATTGTTATAACAGATTTTAAACAACAAATAAATAAATTGATGAGATCGAACACCGGAAAGCTTATAACTCTATAAGCCTAGAAAAAATGTCAAGTTTTAGGTTTCAAGCACCGCTCAAATCTCCTGCTCTCAAAATCACCAGATATCTCCGCTCTGCTTGCAAATCTCGTCTACAGGCGGGTTATGCTCAAATTGAAACTCAGCCGCAATGATGCTCCCTGAAACCGTCTCACTCAAAACTACAAGTGTTTTTTAGGTGATTACTGATATGAGTTTGTACCCTTTTGTGTGTAAACGTCCACTCACATAAAATCCTCCGATGAAATAATATTGAGAAAAGTTCCCTCAGTTCAAAACTTATGATTTTAACGCCTTTCTCAAAGATTGACTCACGTTGACCTAGGATTCCGGGTTAAGGGAATCAACTTAAAGTCAGAGGCTCTCGACCCTAGAATCAGGGATGATAGCAATAGCGATAAAGTTGAGATATGATTGAACCCAACGGTTTTAAACAGCACTCCTTAGTGACCTCACTGGGACGCATGACATACTACACGGCTGACGACATGCCGTGGCAAAGCCCAGAAACCCCTGAGCCAGAAGAACGACCAACATTAGTCTTTTTGCATGGCTTTGGGGGTGGGTCATCAGCGTATGAGTGGTCAAAGGTCTATCCGGCATTTGCCAGTGAGTATCGAATTTTAGCCCCTGACCTCATCGGTTGGGGTCGTTCAGAGCATCCTGAACGCAATTATCAGATTGATGACTACATCACCACGATTAATGAATTCCTAGAGCAAACCTGTCCTCAAGGAACACCAGTGGTTGCTTCGTCTCTAACCGCCGCTTTGACAATCCGAGCTGCGATCGCACGTCCTGAACTGTTTAAGTCTTTGATTCTTACCACTCCATCAGGACTCTCTGATTTCGGGGAAGACTACACACGTAGCTTTTTTGCTCAGTTAATCAGCACACCGATTCTGGATCGCATCCTCTACAGCACTGGCGTCGCCACTGAAGGCGGTATCCGCAGTTTCTTGGAAAGTCGGCAATTTGCTCGTTCGAGCCGAATTTACTCAGAAATTGTGGAGGCTTATTTAGCCTCAGCTCAACAACCCAATGCTGAATATGCAGCACTGTCGTTTGTCCGGGGAGACTTGTGCTTTGACTTATCGCTGTACATTACTCAACTGACCACTCCCACAGCAATTATCTGGGGACAAAAATCGGAATTTACCAGCCCAGAACTCGGCAAGCGACTGGCGGCTCTCAATCCGAAAGCCGTTCAAGTCTTTCAAACTCTTGAGGATGTTGGATTGACTCCTCAGCTCGAATTACCAGCCGTCACGATTGGTTTAATCCGAAAGTATTTGAAGATGCTGAATTCAGAGGAAATGATAGGCGATTAAGAGTTTGTCATTGGTCATTTGTCATTGGTCATTTGTCATTGGTCATTTGTCCTTAAGGCTAAACTTACCTATCCAAACATTGTCAGGAATCAAGAAACAGTTGTTTATCCTATTTCCTGTTCCTTGTCCCTGTTCACTGTTCCCTATGAAGTAGGTCGGTGGAAATTTTCTATTCCTATCCGGCTGTGGTTTTTGGCTAGATAGGATGTTTTTCGGGAAATATCTAGAAATTACCTGTGAATCAAGCTCTAATCGTCAACCCTGACATCAATCACGCTAGCGTTGAAATTGTAATCCTTACCCTCTAATTCCACAGGCGTTCCAATTTTAAGCTTGCTATTTCCCAGAACCGGACCATCATCGGTAATAGTGGCTTGACCACCGAGGGTCATTAGTATATCAGTGCTAAAGGTGTCAGGTCTAGGATCGGGTAGTGCTTTAGCCGAGCCATCGGGTTGAGGTATAATAACTAGTCTTGGCAATTCTTGTACCGATATGATGTCCACCTGACCAGAGGGTTGATTACGAATAACGATATTTGTTTTCTTTTCTGCTCTAAATTGAGACATCAAATCCTCTGGCTTACGCACGCTCAACCCTCGAACAATCAAATCAACTTCAACAGATTTTTCGGCGCTGCTTCCAGGTATCTGGGCGACGGAACCTGTACCTGGAATGAAAAAGATTCCCACAATCACTAATAAAATGACCAAGGCAGCCCCTAGATCAAGAATGCTGATTTTACCAAAAAGACGACCTTTAGAATCCAAAATAGTCATAAATCCTTACGATTAGTAGTTTTTAACTCTCGTTTTAACATCAACAGAAAACTCAGTTATGCTGTCCTGAGTTAAATTACTACGGCAGCAACAATAGATCAGTATAACCTGTGGAAAGCTTAGGAGTTTGAACGCATCCCATCTAAAGCAAAGTTTCTAGATGAGGATTCTGATGCTAAGCACAACGGCAGTCTCCAAAGGCTACTGAGCGTTACTGGCGTTTTCAGCGTGTGGGAGGTACGCGATCGCGTACCTATAATTCAGCATATCCTCTGGGATGTCAGGGGAAGCAAAATTGTCAGACATAATTGATCAGGCGATCGCATTCGTTCCGTTCGTAGTAGGCACTAAAGTGCCATAAACCTTACGAGGTGATACGCTACTTGGAAAGTAGGTAGTCTACACGGTATAAGGTACTAATAATAAGGCTTTGGCTTTGTTGTCAGTCCATGAGAGATCAGCGCTAAAGCGCTTACTACAAACTCTAAAGTTGACGCTATGGATCAGTCTCCCTCATCCGCTTTACCGAAGCCAGATACTAAAACGCTGCGTTTTACCACCAAGTTTACCTATGGAGTGGGTGAGTTATCAGCCGCGATTCCTGGTAATATTTTATCCTTTTTCTTCTTGTTTTTTCTCACGAATATCGCTGGACTTAGTGCGAGTAAAGCGGGTACTGTGATGCTGATTAGCAAAGCCTGGGATGCGATTAATGATCCGCTGATTGGCTGGCTTAGTGATCACACCCGTTCACCTTGGGGACGGCGGTATCCGTGGATTGTGTGTGGGGCGGTTCCTTTGGGACTCTTTTTTATGTTGCTGTGGATTGTGCCGACGTTTAGTCAGGATGCCACATTGAATCAGCAGGCTTTATTCGGTTACTACGGGGTTTTAGGGGTTCTATTTTATGCCGCATTTACATCAGTCTTGCTGCCTTTCTCTGCCCTAGCTCCCGAACTGACTCAAGATTATCATGAACGGACTAGCTTGATTAGTTTTAAATCTGCATTTTCTGTCGGTGGCGCGATTCTAGCATTAGTCTTGGCTCAAGTTATCTTTTCTGTAGTGGAACACCCTAGCCAAAAATATTTAGTGTTAGGAATTGTCTGTGCCACTTGCGCTGTTGTATCTGCCTATGTCAGTGTTTTAGGAACTCATTGGGTTGTCCTCAATCAGCAAGAACCAGAGACAGTGAATGCGCCTGTACGCCCATCTTTACCCTGGCGATCGCAAATTGGCTATATTTTTGCCAATCGTCCCTTCTTGTATGTCATGGGTATTTATCTTTGTTCTTGGTTAGGGGTACAGATTACTGCCGCGATTTTGCCCTACTTTGTAATTAACTGGATGGGATTACCCGATCACCACTTTACCCAAGTCGCGATCGCGGTGCAAGGAACGGCGCTGATGATGATGTTTATTTGGAGTTTCGTGAGTAAGCGGCTGGGGAAAAAAGCGGTTTATTTAATCGGGATGCCGTTGTTAATTTTGGCGGAAGCTGGGTTATTTTTCTTGCAACCGGGTCAAGTTGGTTTACTCTATGGTTTGGCTATACTGGCAGGATTTGGTATTGCTACGGCTTATCTGATTCCCTGGTCAATGTTACCTGATGTTGTGGATCTCGATGAACTCAACAGCGGACAACGACGGGAGGGAATTTTCTATGGGTTCATGGTATTATTTCAGAAAATGGGGTTTGCGATCGCTCTCTTTTTAGTGGGGAAAATACTCGACTGGGCTGGGTTTATTTCCAGTGTGGCAGGAGAACCCAATCCTGTACAACCGGAGTCGGCGTTGTTTGCTATCCGGATGATTATTGGTCCGTTACCGACATTGATATTACTTTGCGGTTTGGTTTTTAGCTATTTTTATCCGATTACTCGCGAGGTTCATGTCCAAATTCTTCATCAACTCTGGGAACGAAATCATCAGTCATAGATCAATGGTAGGGGCGGGTTTAGGAAATTGTAGGGGCGGGTTTAGCCACTAAATTTCGATAGTCACCAATAACGGAACAACAAAACCCGCCCTATCTCACCCCTAACTTATCTATACGTTATCAGTCGTCATAATGGAAAATACAGCAGAATACAGTTGCGCCTACTGTGGCGAAGCCAATATCACCTTTATTGATATTAGTGCAGGCTCTCAGCAATCTTATGTTGAGGATTGCCAGGTTTGTTGTCAACCGAATATTTTGTATGTCCGGATTGATGAAGACACCCTCGACGTAGAAATTGATACGGATGTGGAAAGTTAACTGGAACTGACGCTTTTGTTCATTACTTTGATGCTGGAGCGATCTCAAATCAGTTTGAGCTTGTTATCTTATCCAGACAAAGAACTAAATATTCATCATCCTCAAGCACATTAATTAAATCAATAAAAGCTTTTTGACTAGATTCGGAAATATGAAAATTTTTGGCATTGTTAACAGTTACCAGACTTCCTTGACGAGTCAATAATGGAGAAATCCTTGTAATGCGAGCATCTTGCTCGCTACCCATTCCCAATTTAAATGCATGACAGCTTAGGCAAGAATGGGTAGTTAACCTAGATTGGGTATAACAACTTGTCAATATGAGTTAAGTTTGTAACTCACCTGCCGCTTGTAGAATTGTTGCATACAACTGACTACTTACTCGAAAATCCAACTCTCCCATCAACCGATCTATCAAAGGCTTAACCGTGGGAATGAAACCATTCTGTTTAGCTTGTAGTAGAACGCCTAACAATCCAGTTACATTGAGTCCATAATTAGTTGCCAACGCTCTACCACGCCGCTCATCCATCAGGAGTAAGTTAGCTTTCAATTCCAGCGCCAAAATGATTGCTTCGGCTTCACCCAAATCAATATTGTTCTGGCTAGTTTGAATGTCTGTCACTCTTTGAACATCAGCGACTGTCTTAGTCTGAATCCAAGATAGAGACTGTACTTCAACTGCGCCAGGAACAATTTTATTCACTGCCACCATTTCATCATAAACAGCTTGCGGAATAATGATGGTTTTATAGAGTTGCCGCAATAAATCGAGCTGACCAATTGCTGCCAGATTGGTGATGGGTGAAGTATCACTGACAACAATCATAGTAAGCCCATTGACTGCAAGGTTTGAATATCCAACTGAAAATCTTCTACATCATAGTTGATGCAAAGTCCTCGTTTCCCTAATTCGTGTTGGAACTCAATTACGGTCAGCCCAGTCCAGGCGCGGACTTTGCCACTGCTGATTTTTTCTTGTTTGTACAGCATGATGGCAATCTCTAGCTTTAGTTCATCCTTAGTCATCTTGGTGGCTTCGAGGATGTCATTCGGTATGACCAGACTCATCGGTTTCGGTTTGAGGAAATTGGATTATTCTGATTCTAAGGATAAGCGATTCTGCGTCAGATGGAACGTCTCTACAATGATGCCTCTAGAGAAGAAGACGCAGGATTTGTTAAGTTTTTTGGTCGTTTGGCAAAAAAAGTCAGTTTATGGGGGAAACTTTTCGTTAGAGAGCGTAAAAGGTTATTGAACCATGCCCTATCCTAAAGTTCGCCCGGTTTGGACTTTTCTGCTTCTCTTGTTGGCAGGAATGTTCGCTCCTTCCTCTACCTATGCTCAATCCATTACTCCAGCAACCGATGGCACGGGGACGATGGTAACACCGGATGGAAACCGCTTCGATATCCACGGTGGCACGTTTTCGGGAGATGGGGCAAATCTGTTCCACAGTTTTGAGCAGTTTGGCTTAGATTCGGGTCAGATTGCCAATTTTTTATCGAATCCTACGATTCAGCATATTATCGGGCGAATTGTTGGCGGTGATGCCTCCCAGATTAATGGTTTAATTCAGGTTATGGGGGGTAACTCTAATTTAGTGTTGATGAATCCGGCGGGTTGGGTGCTGGGTTCAGAGACTCAAATTAATGTTCCGGCGGCGTTTACGCTGACAACGGCGACGGGTGTGGGGTTTGAGAACGGGTATTGGTTCAATGGGTTTGGTGAGAATGACTACTCGAATTTAAGTGGTACACCGAGTCAGTTTGCGTTTGATTCGATGCAACCGGGAAGTATTATTAATGCTGGCAATTTGGAGGTGCTGGAAGGTCAAACCTTAACCCTGCTGGGTGGTACTGTGGTCAATACGGGAGAAATCCGGGTATACTCCTCATCCTTTATATTTATTGATTTTCTCTGGATGTACAAAAACCACTAACGCTAGCATAAGGGGTCAACTGCTCCTGAAACGCCAAAATTAAACAGTAGCATTTATTACAAATGCCCCTCATTGGTGAAAGATGCACTCATGGTTATGAATACAACGCTCCGCTCTCATAAACCCCTTGGTGGACTATACACCAAAACGGGGGAACACGCTTTGGTTTTCCCCTTGAAGCATACGCAAGTGCTGGCTAAAGTGGCGGGGAATTTATCCCGCGTCGAGGTAACGCAAACCTTTGAAAATTCCTTCCGGGAACCCTTAGAAGCTATCTATATCTTCCCTTTGCCAGATGCGGCAGTTGTGGATGAGATGGAAATCAAACTGGGCGATCGCGTGATTAAAGGGGGGATTAAAAAACGGGAAGAGGCGCAGCTAATTTACGAACAAGCCCGCCAAGAGGGACGAACCGCAGGATTATTAGAACAAGAACGGGATAATATTTTTACTCAATCTTTAGTCAATATTAAACCCGGAGAACGAATTGATGTCACGATTCGCTATACTGATACCCTGAAATTTAGTGGCGGTGAATGCGAATTTGTCTTCCCGATGGTGGTAGGACCCCGATTTTGTCCAGGGATTCCCATTGATGAGACGGGGGATAGCGATCGCGTGGCGGATGCGTCACGGATTATGCCTACGATTATCCCACCCAGTACCCGTTCTGGACATGATATTCGGATCACCGTGGAAATTGACGCTGGGGTTCCCATTTCCAACATTAATTCCCCCTCGCACCAGATCAAAGTGGAACATGAGGAAACAGTGGTGCGCGTACTCCTGGGGGAAGAGGACACCATTCCCAACAAAGACCTGATTTTACGCTATCAAGTGGCAGGCGATCGCACTCAGGCGACGGTACTGACGCAATCGGATACACGCGGCGGTCATTTCGCCCTCTATTTGATTCCGGCGGTGGATTATTCCGATCATGAAATTGTCCCCAAAGATGTGGTTTTTCTCATCGATACATCAGGATCTCAAAAAGGTGATCCCTTCCGCAAATCCCAGGAACTCATGCGCCGATTTATCCAGGGTTTGAATCCGCAGGATACGTTTACGATTCTTGATTTTTCCGATATCACAACCCAATTGTCTGCTAAACCCTTAGCCAATACACCCCAAAATCGGATTAAAGCCCTCACGTATATCAATCAATTAAAGGCAAATGGCGGCACTTATTTACTCAATGGAATTCGCGCTGTCTTAAATTTTCCCCCTGCACCCGAAGGACGTTTACGCAGTATTGTATTAATTACTGATGGTTATATTGGTAACGAATCAGAAATTTTGGCAGAGGTTAAACAGTATCTCAAACCCGGAAATCGTTTATATAGTTTTGGCGTTGGCAGTTCGCCCAATCGGTTTCTCTTAAATCGGATGGCTGAATTAGGGCGAGGAACATCGCGAATTGTGCGTCAGGATGAGTCAACTCAGGACGTCACTGAAAAATTCTTGCGCCACATCAATAATCCCGTTCTTACGAATATAAATGTTGAGTGGCAAGGAATGGGAGAGGCGATGATTTATCCGACAAGTCCTCCCGATTTGTTTACCCAACAACCCTTAGTTTTATTTGGGCGCATTTCTCCGATTCATCCGGAACAGACGGGTATTCTTAAAATTACCGGAACCGTTACCGGGGGTAAGCGTTATGAACAGGAATTTCACCTGAGATTTGATTCAGAGGGTAATTGTGCGATCGCGCAGTTGTGGGGGCGGGCGCGAATCAAAGATTTGATGAATCAAATGTGGCACTGTGAGAAGAAGGCACAGGTTGAGGGAATCATCGAAACGGCTTTAACCTATCAGATTTTAGCCCCCTATACAGCGTTTGTTGCCGTCAGTGAACAAATCCGAACTGATCCGCAAGGGAAAGGAATTTGTGTCTCTGTACCCGTTGAGGTGCCAGAAGGGGTATCCTATGAAGGAATATTCGATCAATCTCCCATGCGTTTCCTCGGACTTAAATTCAGGCGATCGCGAGGCAATTCTGGTTTGCCACCCTCACTCACGACTAATGGGGCGTCTTCTCCGGTTGTAGGTGATTCCATCCAACAGCCACTCCTTAACTGTACTGATGTTGATATCACTCCTACCGCATCTCCCCCGGTTCTGGATGAAACCATTACCAACCTGCAAGTTCTCAGCGTTACCGGATTAGAAAAGTCAAGTGCTACCCTACTCACGCAACACCTGCAACAGGTGATTTTACCATCGGGATACTGTGGTGAACTTGTGTTTGAGTTTCCAGTGCGTAAAGGGCGTGTGGTGCGGGTATTATGGGATGAGGATGCCTCTAGCCTCAATGAAGCCGTTGTCATTGATGTAATTAAGCGATCGCTTTTAAGTTGGCGGGTTCCTCAATGGTTAATGGATACAGTGCGTTTAACCTTACGGATTCAAACGGACAGTTAATCCTGTTCCAGACGTAGCACTGACAATTATAAAGTTCGGACTAAAAGCTTGCGTCCGGTTAAAACTGATATCTTATACCAAATCCGGGTTAGCTACCCCCGTTATAACCCAGTCCGCGCAGGCGGACTACCCTTCGGGAAGGCTTCGCCTATGTTTGTATAGCAGCGATTTCAATCGCCTTGGCAAAAGGGGGTAATAAAGGCGGATTTGGTATTATACCCTTGTCAGTCAGCCTCGACACCCGCCAAGAACTCAAGTTCTTGGCTTATAGCTAAAGTCCACTCAAGTGGACTAAAACTAGAGATGCAGGCGTCTAAAGATGACTTGCACTTTGGGTTCCTTGAGTTTTAACCCAAGGCGATGGGTGAGACTGAGATACTCCCTGTTACGTCTCTAGCCTTTTACCCAAGCGCGAAATGCCTTCATTGTTTTAGTTCTACCCACACTCCGACATTGGTTGAGATACTTGGGAATCGCCTCAATAAGTGGAAAGTTAGGAAAGTTGGGGCTAACTTCAGACGGACTATACTTCCCTTCTCGCAGCACGTTAATTTGTAACCTTCCTTTTTCAAACCGCCACAGTTCAGGCACTCCTAAAGCAGCATATATACTCGGATGCGTGCGAGAGGTGACATCAATTTCTAACGCTAAATCCGGAGGTGGATCGATGGTTAAATCAATGCGATCTTTTCCCCGAACCGCTGCTTCATTTTGAATATAAAAACAGTTATCCGGTTCTATCCCCTTAATCATCGCCTCATTTTTGAAAGTCGTTGAACCCAAGGTGCAAAATTCAATCTCTAATTCTTCCAGAAGTGCTTTGAGTAAATCACTAACGAGTTCTTTCCGACTTTCATGTTCGGGCAATGGTGTCATAATTTCCAGAGTTCCATTATCATACGCCACTCTAGCGGCACGATGTTCGCCTAAATCTGCTAAAATCGTCTCAAATTCCTGCCAGCTTATATTTGAGAGCAACACCCGTTGTCCTGGTGGTACAGTGATTCGATTAAGTTCTAATAACATGGTTGAACTCCTGGGGATATTAAATTTTATCTCATTTTTATAGTTGTCAAGTAAGGGACAGAGATCCCCGACTTCTTTAAGAAATCAGAGATCTGGTTTGGAGTATGACAAATTACAAATGACGATCTTCTCCTATCCTGCTTAAATAGGAAATAGTGATTCACATCAACATAATGGCTGTTCATCAAGACTACATTCAACTTGCCACCGATAAGAATGGTGATATGCATGACTTAACCGATAAAGTCAATGCCATTGTTAAACACTCTGGTATCCAAACCGGAATGGTTCATGTCTTTAATATTGGCAGTACCGCCTCCATTGGCACAATCGAGTTTGAACCAGGATTGGAACGGGATTTACCGGAACTGTTAAATAAACTGATTCCACCTAGTCGGGATTACGGACATGAGCAAACCTGGCATGATGGTAACGGACATTCTCATCTGCAAGCCACTTGGCTAGGACCATCTCTCACCGTACCCCTTAAAAATGGCAGGTTAGAATTAGGCACTTGGCAGCAAATCTTTCACCTAGAATGCGATGTGAAACCGCGTCGCCGCCAAGTTATTGTGACAATTTACGGAGAATAACTTCTCCCTCCGCTTCCCCTGCTTCCCCCGCCTCTACCAAGGTGTACTTACTCTCGTGATGAAGCGGCTTTTGACTCCGCTTCTTCTAACTCGATAATTAAATCAATCAGATGTCTAGCATAACGAAGCGAATCGGTCAACCCTCGCTCCGTCACTGGATAGCTATAGCGAGCAAAATTTTCATGAGGGTGTTGCCAACGTAACCACAACCGTCTGTCAATCATCTTCGTGCTAATTAACCAATCTCGGTAGCGGATTGGTTTGATGGGCAAGCCGGTGTTGGGATTGTCTGAAGTCACTGGCTTTCTAGGAGTATTGAATTTAATTTACGATTTCAGAGAGCATAAAGAAACTTGGTTAGACGGGTTGGAGTCGCTGTTCACTCATGAACGCTAATAATCCGTGAAATAATTTGATTCCATCAGCACTGCCCAACAAAGGGTCAGATGCCCGTTCGGGATGAGGCATCATCCCCAATATTTTACCCGTGCGATCGCATATTCCGGCAATGTTGTTCACTGAACCGTTCGGATTGCTGGTTTCGTCGATTTCACCACTGGAATTGGCGTAACGAAAGACAATCTGATTTCCATCTTCGAGGGCTTTCAGGGTGTCTGTATGGGCGTAGTAGCGTCCTTCACCGTGAGCCACGGGCAGTGTGATCATGTCTCCCCTGGCGTAAGCTGAAGTCCAAGGAATGTCAGTGCGTTCTATTTTCAAGGGAACGCGATCGCAAATAAAATGGAGATCTCGATTCCGGACTAATGCCCCCGGTAATAACCCGGTTTCGGTTAAGACTTGAAAGCCGTTACAGATACCCAGGACAAACTTACCCTGTTTGGCGTGGGCAATCACATGGGACATAATCGGCGAAAACTGAGCGATCGCGCCGCAGCGCAGGTAGTCGCCATAACTAAAGCCACCGGGTAATACAACCACATCCAGATCAGAAATATCCGTTTCTTCATGCCAAACCATCCGAGTCGGACAGTTGAGCAAATCCTGGGTGACATAAGCAACATCGCGATCGCAGTTTGAGCCAGGAAAAACCACAATACCAAATTTCATGTTGATACCCCTAACTGTACCTGTACTTCATCCAAATCAAATTGATAATTTTCAATCACCGGATTCGCCAAAAGTTGGTCACAGATGCGATCGAGTTGCTCACTGGCTTGGTTTTCATCCGTCGCTGTCAGCATTAACTCAATATACTTGCCGATGCGTACCTGCTTAACATTCGCGATGCCGAGTTGCCCAATCCCGGACTCGACTGCCACGCCAGCCGGATCTAATACAGAAGGTCGCAGTGTAACATAAATTCGAGCCTTATACTGATGATTCACAAGCACCCCCGAATGGTTTTAGATTACCTTAATGTGACATCCTCCCACACCATAATCTTTGATTTGGTGTGGGCTTCCATCATCGCTGTTAGACATTGCTGCCCTACGCCACTTATCTAGGTCTCATGCCCCCGACAGCCCGACTTGACAGCCAATTTCTTTCCCCCAGAGTCCCTGGGTACTCAGTTGATCATAGCCTCGGTTACAGATTTCTTGTTAGGTTTAAATTTTGAATTACTAATCCCCAATAGTCCATATCCTTTTTCCTCGATTAACCCCTAAATCTATGAAAGCCCAACGCACCCGTTCTCAAGAACGAATTTTAAAGTTGCTCAAAACCTTAAATCGTGCTGTCTCTGCCCAGGATATTCATATCGAGTTACGCAAACAGAAGCAAGGTATGGGTCTAGCCACAGTTTACCGCTCTCTCGATGCCTTGAAACTCGAAGGAGTGGTACAAATGCGGACTCTAGCCACTGGCGAATCCCTCTACAGTTTATTGCAGGATCAACACCATCTCACCTGTCTCAATTGTGGGCGATCAATTCCCATCGAGGAATGTCCTGTCCACAATTTAGAGACCCAGTTACAAGATAACCACCACTTTCAGATTTACTATCATACCCTAGAATTTTTTGGGCTCTGTGAGGATTGTCAAATGGTTGAAGCTGATCAAAACCGTCGTTATAGTGCCAAGGGGATGCAGAGGGGATAGTTTTGAGTTTTGGCGCGAGGGCATAAGCGCGTGACCCTTCGCCACCCTTGAGCAAGGAAATCTGGTTGGCGTGTAGGGGCGGGTTTCACTATTATCGTTTATTCTCTCACCTAGATGCGACTAAACCCGCCCCGAAGTAGAGACGAGACGTATCATGCTAAGTCTCTACTCCCTCCCCTTGTCCCCAATCTTTACAATGGACGATAAACCCGATAGTTAATTTTGGGGAAGATGTTATCGATTTCCTCGACTTTTTCTAACCAGCCACTGTCGATTTTACCGATTTTGATATCCTCATACAGCTTATTAAACCGCATCAAGTGCGATCGCGTCCGCCGGACAGCATACGGTACCATGGTTCCCGTCCGCATAATAAACGCCCAGTCCGATGACTGCGCCAGGAGTACCTCTCGCGCCGCTTGGTTGAGGGCTTTCCATTCCAGTTCATCAGCGGGTTCGCGACGCCCTAACTCAATCATCCGTTCCGCTGCTTTGTGCAGGTGAGGATAAATCCAAGCATTGGTTTCATTGAGCCAATATTCATGGAATCCTTTATACCCCCAACTTGACTGAGAGGGCTTACAAACCTGCTGGGTGGGATTATCCTGCAAATAGTCTGCCAGGTGAGTCATGTCATAAGTTCCCTGGTCATACCAAGACTTGCGGAACAGATAATCGATAAACCACGGTCCCTCGTACCACCAATGACCAAACAGTTCCGCATCATAGGGAGACACCACAATCGGCGGACGCTGCATAATTCCCGCCAAATGACCCACCTGCTGTTCCCGGTTAAACATAAAGTTAGCCGCATTTTCAGCCGCTTTTTCTCGCGCCCAATAGGGGTCATACAACGCTTTATCCCCTAATCCTAATCCGCGACCTGTGATCCGGTGATATTTAATTCCTGTATTTTTGCGCTGCCCATTGGGCATAATATAGGGCTTAATGTACTCGTATTCGGCTTCCCAGCCTAAATCCTTGTAAAATTCCCGATATTCGGGTGAACCGGGATATCCTACTTCCGAAGACCACACCTGCTGAGAGGACTCGTGATCTCGCCCAAATGCCGCGACTCCTGTCTCCGTATAAATTGGAGCGTAAGTGCCAAACCGGGGACGGGGACGGGCATACAAGATCCCGTGACCATCGGTGAGGAAATAGCGTAAGCCTGCATCGGCGAGTAATCGTTCCACCCCTTCGTAATAGGCGCATTCGGGTAACCAAATCCCTTTCGGGGGACGCCCAAAGGTTTGCTCATAATGCTCACAAGCCACCTGAATTTGCGCCCAAACAGCTTGGGGATACATCTTCATCAGCGGAAAATAGCCGTGAGTAGCGCCGCAAGTGATGATTTCCAGGTTGTTGCTGTCGAGAAATTGTTTAAATGCGGTTATCAAGTCACCCTGGTACTGTTCCCAGGTTTGGCGAATTCGACTGAACTCGTTAACGTAATGTTCAGCGAGGTAGCGGATGTGACCATTATGTTTGTTATGCTCGACTTCCTTTTGAACTAACTCTTCGAGTAGAGCTAGATGTTTGTCGTAGCGCTCTTGCAACAGAGGATCTTTTAGCATCGACACCAAAGGGGGTGTCATGCTCATGGTGATTTTAAAGTCCACCCCATCCCGCTTTAACCCTTCAAAGACATGCAGGAGGGGGACGTAAGTTTCGGTGATGGCTTCAAATAGCCATTCTTCTTCCAGAACATAGTCACTTTCTGGATGCCGCACAAAAGGTAGATGGGCGTGAAGGACGAGCGCAACGTAGCCGATAGCCATAGTGAATAGAAGTCGTGAATTGCTAATAAAAAGTTTAGGATAGCCCGGGAGGTTTACAGATACATTTAACCCGGAAAAATCTGGCAATTGCCGGAAGTTTCTGAGTAGGGCACAATCTGGAATGAGGCTATCACTCCCGACGTGGAGGTATCTCTCAAAGCCTTCAACAGAATGTTGAAAGCGCCATTGATATCACGCCCAATTGCGTGACCACAGGAGGGACAAACAAACTGTTTGTTGCCTCCTAATTTTGTGTGAATGTTACCACACTTTGAGCAAGTCTTACTGGTGTACTCTTCCGTTACGTCTACTACAACACAGCCATATTTAGCTGCTTGATGCTTCAACGAAATCTTAAAACGATAATGTGACCATGTAACCAGTTTTCGCGCTGTCTTGGTTGTTAGTCGTCTCTTGCCCCTCTTGACCATGTTCTTCACCTCGAACCCGGGCAGAAATATCAGATGGTACTTGGTACATAGATAGTTGGCTGCTTTCTTGTGTAGTTCATCAACTAGGTCACGAATCTTGACTCGTATCTTTTGTGCCGCCTTGCGTAACCGATACCGTAGACGCTTAAATTGCCGCCCCTTGGATAGACCGACTCTAGACATCAACTTGTCAAGATGGCAAGCTAATCGGTAAATGCGTCCCATATCATACTTGCCAATTTCCCAGATTTCGGAGCCATCAAACCCGGTTAAAAACGTTCTGACGCCGGGGTCAAGGGCAATGGCTAGCTGACTGTTCAGGGGTTCCGGTTTAGGCACGTCTATGGCGTAGCAGATAAACCATCGTCCTCTGTCTAGTACCAAGGTCGGCTCATGGTACATTTTTTCGACAATTGGTTCACTTGCTTTGAACTCTAACCCCTTGGTCTGTGTCGGGTAAAACGTTCCCTTTTTCCAATTGTCTTTTTGAAAGCGGATAGATTTCACAGGTTCACGTACTGAGCGAAACTTGGCGTCTCCCCCTGAGCTTCTGGCGCTTTTATGTGCCTCATAAGCTTGAAATACAGCCAATTGACGTGGGTTGTATGGAGTTTGATTTACCCACTCTGGAGCCAAGCTCATAACCGTTTTCCTTAAGTCGTACTTACCAATTCTTTGGGTCTTAAGTATGGCAATGGCTTGATTAAAACACCATCGTGCCGCCGACATCCATTGGAACCAGGTCTTAGCTAGTGCTATCTCTGGGTAAACTCGAATCTTCCTTGATAAGAGACTTGTACTTCCTTTTTCCGTACAATCGGCAACTGAAGACGTGGACGATGGCAAGGATATCCTCAACCCTTTCTCATTCATTAGACGGGTCGCATCGGTTGAGAACCACGAGTTCGCCGTCTTTTGGCTGAGAGAGCCACTCGATGAGGTCAAGACCCAACCTGACGAGTCGGTCTTGGCTGTTGACCAGAACTTCTCTGACGTTTGCAAACAGAACTTGTCCCAAAAGGGATGGAAGTCCTTTGCGCTTGTAGTTGAGTCCTGAGCCGACTTCTTTGATGAGTCTTGCATCTGTGAACAGTGATTGTAAGTGGGTTTGGGCAAAGAGAGTACACAGCTAGCTGATTACGATAACATCTTTAGTCTACGTCCTAACCGTCTTGACGGTTGCTATACCACACGCCCGAAAGAGAATTCAGGAAAATATCTCGAAATTGCCTGTCAATCAGGCTTTAGTTAGCAACAGTCATTCAAAATTTTAGGACGAAAAGGTATGGATACACCTGGCAAACCGTTTAGTTTTGCGGAAAATCTAAAATAGAGATTAAATTATAAGGAAGCAAAGACCCCCCCAGCCCTAGGCAGTCAAGTCCAATGTTCTCCTATAATTGCCCCAGTTAAGAGTGCTAACACCCAATTTCATGCAGGTCGCTCATGAGAACTCTCCGGATGGGGAAGCCACCTTACAGCTTTTGCTGTTTGTCGATGAGCGCCCCAGTTCCCGGAAACATATCCATCACATCCGCAACTATCTGGAGTCCTTGAAACAGGACTATCCGTTTGAACTGATGATTGTGAAGGTGGGAGAACAGCCCTATTTAGCCGAACATTTTAAAATTGTAGCCACTCCAGCCCTGCTAAAGATTCATCCCCAACCCCGGCAAACCCTAGCGGGAACGAATTTAGTAGGACAGTTGAAGAGCTGTTGGTCACGCTGGCAACGCTGTCTCGAAGACTATAAAGCCGAGTTAACCCAGCAGATGATCTTATCCGCTAACAGGGATATCTCCAGTGAGAATGGCTCATCCGCCAAACCTTCCATGGCATCTTCCGTCGAAGTGATTCAACTCACTGACGAAATTTTTCGCCTCAACCAAGAAAACACAGCACTGCGGGAAAATATCCATTTTAAAGACCAACTTTTGTCCATGTTAGCCCATGACATCCGCAACCCTTTAACCGCCGCATCCATTGCCATAGATACCCTGGAATTAGGTCAAAACAACCCCAGTCAATCCCCTCGTTCTGAATTGACGCCCACTCTAAAAGCCCGGTTATTGGAACAAGCGCGTATCCAACTCCGTACCATCGATCGCATGATTACGGAAATCCTGCAAGCTGCCAAAGGCAGCAACGCCGACTTTTACGTTAAACCCCGCAAACTGGCTTTAGGACCCTTGTGTCAAGATATTCTCAATCAAATGCAGGAGTCGTTCCAACTCAAATCCCAGATTGTGGAAACAGACATTCCCCAGGATTTACCCCCTGTCCATGCCGATAGTGAGTTGGTGCGTCAAGTCATCGTCAATCTGCTAGACAATGCCAACAAATACACACCAAAAGGGGGTAAAATTCAGGTTTCGATGCTGCACCGCACCACCCAAAAAGTTCAAGTCTCGGTCTATGATACAGGTCCGGGTATCCCGGAAGAAAATAGCGATCGCATTTTTGAGAATCATTTCCGACTCAAACGCGATCAAGGCGAGGACGGGTACGGGATTGGTTTATCCTTGTGTCAACGCATAATCCGCGCCCATTATGGTCGCATCTGGGTCGATTGCCCTACTAAAGGTAAAGGTGGTGGCTGTTTCCACTTTACCCTACCCATTTATCGGTAAACGTTAAAGAAGCGATGTAGAGACGTAGCATGCTACGTCTGGGAGATGGGGAAGCAGGGGAAGCAGGGGAAGCAGAGGGAGCAGGGGAAGCAGAGACGTTCCGATGAAATATCTTTTGTAGGGGCGGGTTTTACCGTTAACCTTTGGTGTTACCCTGATATAACTAAACCCGCCCCGACCTAACCGTTCAATTATCACAAATGACGAATGACCAATGACAAATGACCAATGACAAATGACAAATGACAAATGACCAAAATGCGAACAACCAAAATTGAACGAGTGCGGGGCGTCAACGATGTCTTGCCCGATGATTACGCCATCACTAAACAACTTGAAGATACCCTGCGCCAATGCTTCCAATCCTTCGGCTATCGTCCAATTGACGTGCCACTGATTGAATATACAGAACTGTATTTAAGGAAATCCGGTGAAGAAATCGCCCCCCGTCTCTATGACTTCATCTACCGCAACCGCCGCCTTTGCTTGCGCCCTGAATTTACCGCCTCGGTTGTCCGCGCTTATGTAGACAACCTGCAAGGCGTTCCCCAACCCATTCGCCTCTACTATGCGGGTTCCGCCTTCCGCTACGAACGCCCCCAGAAGGAACGCTACCGCCAGTTTAACCAAATGGGGATTGAACTGATTGGCGCGACTGGGGCGATGGCAGATGCCGAAATTATTGCGATCGCATCTCAAGGGTTAAATCGCTTAGGATTAAGCGGGTATCGAATCGTTCTGGGTCATATTGGTGTAATCTCTAAATTTCTGGATAACCTCCAGATCGAAAGTCGCCTGCGTAGCTTCCTACTCACCAATATGGAAATTTTACGCAAGGAAGGCAAATCCGCCGTTGAACAACGTTTGTGTGATATCTATCCCGCCTTTGCCCTCTATACCTCTAACCCCCAACTCAATCCAGAACAAACGAACCCGGAAACAGTCCACAGCCAACGGTTGAGTCAACTCTTTCAGGGAATGGCAGAATCCGACGCCCAAACTACGATTCTGGATCTCCTAGACAGCATGAACATTGAATTGGCGGGTAATCGCGACGCCCAAGAGATTGTTGATCGCCTGCTGACCAAAATAAAACGCCAAGATCAAACTGAGAGAGTCAGTAAGGCGCTAGAGTTTATGAGTCAACTGGGACAACTGGTAGGAGAACCCACGGAAGTCTTAAAAGAAGCCCAAACACTCCTCTGTTCCCATGGCATTGATGATGCTGGACTTGAACAACTGCGTGAGATTATTAAGACATTAGAATTCTACAATCTAGATTCTAGTCAAATTAGCCTGGATTTAGGACTTAGCCGAGGATTGCAATACTATACAGGCATGATTTTTGAAATTTATCATGGCGCAGGCAAGCAGGAGCGACAAATCTGCGGCGGTGGTCGATATGATGATTTAGTGGGAACCTTCGGCGGACGCCAAGATACCCCAGCCACTGGCTTTTCCTACGGGATGGAACGGCTAAGATTAGCCCTAGAAGCCGAGGGCAGAGTTTGGCAAGTACAGCGACAGATGGATGCTTTAGTTGTTCCTGTCAGTCAAGATGATGCAGGTTATGCCATTGGCGTTGCCCAACAGTTACGACAGATGGGATTAGCTGTAGCCATGGATCTTAGAGGCAAAAGTGTTTCCAGTAACTTTCAATACGCCAACAAACAAGGCATTCCCTACACCATTCTCGTGGGTTCAGAGGAACGACAAGCGTCAAATGTTGTACTCAAGCAGATGGATTCCGGAGAACAGCAGCAGCTAACCGTCAGCGACGCCGCCAAGCATATTCATGATCAATTAAGCCGGATAACTTGACAAATGATGGTGCTTGCTTTTTTTCAGAAGCGGGTATCACAAATGACCAATGACGAATGACCAATGACAAATCACCAATGACAAATTACCAATCACCCGTTCGCCTCGCTCTCCCCAGTAAAGGAGCGCTGGAACGCTCGACAAGCAGCCTCCTGTCAGCCTGTGGAATGAGCGTCTTTAGACCCAGCGATCGCCAATATTTCGGCTCGATTCCTTCACTCCCTCAAATTAATGTACTTTTCCAACGGGCGGCTGATATTTTCACCAAAGTTGAAGAAGGTAGCGTTGACCTAGGAATTACTGGCTATGATGTAGTCCGTGAAGAAGGCGTGGGTCATGATAATGTGGTGGTTATTCATGACCGTTTGGGTTACGGTAAATGCGAACTGGTATTAGCCGTTCCCGAAAGTTGGGTAGATGTCTCCTCGATTGAAGATTTAGCCGAACTCACGCTTCTATTTAAAGAAAAAGGAAAAAACCTCAGAATTGCTACAAAATATCCCAATCTGACTCGTGATTGGTTGTATGAAAAGCTAATTGTCAACTTTTCCCTCGTTTCCGTCCAAGGCGCCATGGAAGCCGCGCCCAGTATGGGTTATGCGGACATGATTGCCGATGTCACCAGTACCGGAACCACCCTGCGAGAAAACCGCTTGAAGCGGATTACTGGTGGGACACTTTTGAAGTCTCAAGCTTGTCTGATTGGCAATAAACGCCTCCTCCAAGACGATCCCACGAAACTGGATACAACTAAAACCATCTTGGAATTAATTGAGGCAAATCTGAATGCCAAAAAATATGTCTCAATCACGGCGAATGTTCGCGGTAAGTCAGCCGATGAGATTGGCAACTATTTGGTCAATCATAGTGAATTAAGCGGGTTAACTGGGTTACGAGGACCCACGATTGCCCAGGTTTATTCTAATGAAGAAAAGGATTGGTATGCGGTAACCATTGTCGTTGAGCAAAACATGTTACTGGCGGCGGTTAATCATCTGAGAAAGGCGGGGGGGACAGATATGACAATTACGTCACCCGACTATGTATTTGGTTCTCAGTCTCAGAATTATCAGGTATTCTTGGAACGATTAAAGGAAGATTAATAAACCAGGACATCTGATCAACGGCTTTATCTGGATGAGGAATTACGGATTACGCGAGGGAAAAAGGGTACTGTTTTAGTCGGTGAACGACAAAACTGATTTTGCTTTCTAGATTGTAGAGACGTTGCATGCAACGTCTCTACAGGTTACCTAACAAGAGGCTAGTCAAATGGAATAAATCCGCCTTCTAGTCTTTAGTTCGAGCGCGAATTATGGCAGGTTCGTAGTAAACCGGAGATCCTTGATCGGCAACAAAACGACAAGCCCAGTAAGAACGAATAAAGCTCTTCAAAACCGGCTCGTTTGAGCAGCGATAATAATCGCCTAACATTGGCTTAATTGCCTCGGTTGCCGTTTTCAAGTGATAGTGGGGCATATTCAAGAAAATATGATGCGCCACATGAGTCCCGATATTATGATGAATGGGATTGATAAAGCCGTAATCCCGATCAATCGTTGATAATGCCCCTTTCAGGAAATACCAATCATCTCCCCGATACCAGGGAATATCCGGTTCAGTATGATGCAGGAACGTGACTAAATCTAGCCACATTACAAACACCACATAAGGAACCAGGTAATACTTCACCAGAAATAGCCAACCGAACTGAAACGTCAGTCCACCTAAAAAGGTAACCATTAATATCCAGAGGGTAGAACTGGTGACAATATCCCATTTTTCTGAGGGACGGAATAACGGACTGCTGGGCAAAAAGTGGGAACCTTTGCGATCAGACGATCGCTTAAATAGATAGAGGGGATAAGCTAGCAATGGTAAATTAAAGCGGAATAGCTTTTCATACCATGGCATCCGCTCATACTTACTCTGAGATACCGGATACCAGCTTTCATCTGTTTCCAGGCTAGCGGTATTGGCGTGATGAGTCCTGTGACTGATCCGCCACCCGTGGAAGGGCACCAGGATGGGAGTGTGAGACAGATGTCCAATCAGGTTATTCAGCCATTTAATCTTAGAAAAAGAGCCATGACCACAGTCATGACCCACCACAAACAACGCCCAAAACATAGTTCCTTGCAGTACCCAAAAGATGGGGAAAAATAACCAGGAATCTAGTTTATAGGCGATGGCATAAAATCCAGCGATGATGCCAATGTCTAGAAAAAAGTAACTTAGAGACTTCCAAACAGAGGGTTCAAAACAGTAGGCGGGAATTGCCGCTTTCAAGTCTTGAAGAGTAAAGGGTAACTCTTCTTTAGGAGTGGATGAGGCTGTAATCGTTGCCTGCTTGAGAACTGTGTTTGATTGCACGAAACTTCTAATTTAATTGAAAAACCTACATTTAATCAACTACCTGCCACAAATAATATGCCAGGTAAACCGGGTAAATATAGGCTTGAATTACACAAGCTTGATTGTAACCTTTTATGACCTTAGTTGTTCAAATAAATCTAAAATTAGTGGATCAGTTGTTTGTCAGTCAATAACTACGCGATCGCGCAAGCGGCTCATCCCATTAGCACCAAAATAGCATTTATGCCAGATGTTGCCTTTGATCCCCATAGCAATATCTTATAGTATCAGTCAGTGCAAAACATAGTTGACACAATACTATAAATATGCATTCAGTAGTCAATCAGACGTAGCTCTAACACTATAACTAGATGTGTTGGTTTAAGCAACCTCAACCCAACCTACAATAATAAAAGTGCGATCGCGTTCATCTTCAGCCGGTGAAGCAGACCTAGGCTTCCCACTATGAAAAAACTGATCGCACCCTTTTTAGAGCCATTTCAGTCAAATCGTTTTCGATATCAATGATTACCTTATACACCGCACAATCGTTCTGGGGATTGCCAAGCATTAGCCCACCTTGTATGAAGCTGGAAACTTGGCTGCGTATGGCAAAGATTCCTTACCAAGCAGTGATCGTGACAGCACAAAACTTTGCCATAGCCCCAAAGGGTAAAATTCCATTCATTAACTATCAAGGAAAGCTATTCGGCGATTCCACCTTAATCATCGAGATGCTCAAGCAAGCAGAAGGAATCGATCTCGATGCTAACTTGACCTGCACCGAGCGAGCCATCTCCCTTGCTTTCCGTCGGATGATCAAAGAAAACATTTACTGGGGGGGTATCCACATTCGCTTCAACATGGAAGAAAACTGGCGAGGCTATCGCGAGGTGTTAGCAACTTTACTCCCAACTGAGGTGTCAAAAGCAGAATGGGAACCGTTTGTCGAAGGGATACGTGAAAGTGTTTGCTCTCAAATGTATGGTCATGGTATGGCTCGTCATAGCAATGAGGAAATTATCCAGATTATCTGTGCTGATTTTCAAGCCCTCTCAGATTTTCTAACGGATAAACCATTTTTTATGGGAGAGCAACCGACGACTTTAGATGCAACGGCTTATGCTTACATTGGTACTTTCATTAAGCCACCTTATAAAAGCTCAATCGTTGACTATGTTCTCCAACAGTCGAATCTCTGCCAGCACTACGAGCGAATGACTCAACAGTTTTACAGTGATAGAGAGAAGGAGTTAATTACGGAACAGGAAAGCCTAGCGGATATCGTTTAGAATTGCGGGTTGAACCTCATTTAAATCAAGGGATTGAAAAGCTTGAGGCAAAACATTCACCAGCATAAATTAATCAGTGCGATCGCTCATCGCTGTAGGTTGGGTTGACTCAGGAAACCCAACATCTCATGATTCATAACCAACCCAATTCTATAGCTATAACCCAGAGTATTAAGGGCGCTTGCCATTCCTTAATATTTGTGCGATCGCGCCTAACTCTACTTCAATTAAATCCCCCTACTTTTTGAATATCCGTCGTAAAATAGTAGACAAAACCCATGGATAGCGAACCCTTTATTCCAGAGATTTTGGATCGTTTCCAGCAAGCACGCGAGACTCAAACAGGAAATGCTATTTGATATAAGGAACAAGAACTATGACCTCTGAGAACAATCCTAATAGCCATATCGAAGCCTACTTAGATTATTATTGTAGTTTATCCCACGCACCTGGGTTTGCTGTTTTACTCAAAGGGCAATGGGGAGCGGGGAAAACATGGTTTATCAAAAAGTACTACGAAAAGCTAAAAGCACATAAGCAGAAATGCTTGTATGTTAGTCTTTACGGAATGACTACCTTTTCTGAGATAGAAGATGCTTTCTTTCAGCAATTACATCCTGTACGAGCGTTCAAGGGAATGGCAATAATAGAAAAAATTTTTAAAGAAGCAATAAAAAGCACAATAAAATTTGATATAGAAAACATCAAACTCGAAACACAAGAAAATCTTCCTGATTATCTTAAAGATGCTGATAAAAGTATTTTAATATTCGATGATTTAGAACGTTGCAAAATAGAGCTTGGCAGCATATTAGGATACATCAACTACTTTGTAGAACATCAAGATCTAAAGGTAGTTATCATTGCTAATGAGGATGAATTACTCAAAGAGAGTAGCTATAAAGACATCAAGGAAAAGTTAATTGGTAAAACTTTTGGTGTAACTCTTGATTTTGAGGGAGCCTTAGAAAATTTTATTACTGTAGCGAACAATTCAGATGTCAGACAGTTCTTATCTGACAATACTCAATTACTCCAAAAGTTATACGAAGAAGCAGAATCTGAGAATCTCAGAATTCTCAAGCAAGTTGTTTTAGAGTTTGATCGAATTTTTGAAAAACTACCAGATAAGGCAAAAAATAAGCTAGAGTTTCTTAAAGATATTTTGAACATACTCACTGTTTTTTCTCTTGAGATAAAATCAGGAAGACTACTCCCAAAACAAATTCTTGAATTGCAAGAAGAATTTGCATATCAACGGGAAAAACGTATAAAAGAGATAGACAGTTATTCTCATCAACAATCTAGTTCAGGAACAAATGAGAATAGTGAGGAGCTAACTTCACCTCAGAACATCGTTAACAAGTATCCCCAGCTTAAGCTCTATGATCCATTCCCTAGTAAAGTATGGTGGCAAGCATTTTTTGATAAAGGCATTATAGATAGGCAGGAGCTAGAGCAATCACTGTCAACTAGTAAATATTTTCAGGATAAAAATACACCTGATTGGGTTAGATTGCGGCACTTTATCGATCTAGCTGATGATGAGTTCTCTACTTTACTCAATAAACTTGAATCAGAATATGCTAATAGACAATTTATTGATATTGGGGAGATCACGTATGTCACTGGACTTTTGTTAAATTTATCTAATGTTGGTCTATATAGTAAAAGTAAAGAAGATATTTTACGGGATTCAAAGCTTTATATTGATCAGTTAAGAGAAAATGATCAACTTAAGTCCTCTCCTCAATATGTTCCTTTAACTCAAGTAATTGAGAATATATATGGAATCTACCGGGGACTCGAAGTCCAAGGAAGAGAGCTTGACGAATTTAAAGAATTTAGTTCCTACATTAACAAAATTAGCGAGGAGGCAAGGATTGAAAGTCTGCCAAATGAGGCTAAAATTTTACTTGCTACTATGCAGAGCGATATAGGGAAGTTCTATAAAATGATTTGCCCAAGGAGTTTGGAGAATCAAGATGTGTCGGGGATATACAGTGAAATTCCTATATTAAAACACATCGATCCAGCCGTTTTTGTGGAAAAAATTGTGTCTATGAACTTTGAACACCAAAAAACTATTGGCGCAGGGCTAATCGAACGATATAAATTAGATTGGGTTAACGAGAAACTTATTGAAGAATTGGATTGGCTTAAATCGGTTCGGGATTTATTGCTCGAAGAAGCCGATAACAGGAAAGGCAAGCTTAGCGGATATCGTTTAGAATGGCTGGTTGAAAACTGCTTGAATCCAGCGATTGAAAAGCTTGAGGCAAAACATTCACCAGCATAAATTAATCAGTGCGTTAACCCATCACTGTAGGTTGGGTTGACGCAGGAAACCCAACATCTCATGATTCACAACCAACACAATTATATAGCCATAACCCAGCGCATTCAGGAGCGCTTGCTAGTCCTTAATGCTCGTGCGATCGCGCCCAACCCGATCCCAATTAATTCCCATACTTTTTGAGTATCCGCCGTAAAATAGGAGACAAACTCGATGACGAAAAACTAAAAGGCTATGCCACAAACAATCCTGAATCAAATCCTCAATCAGTTAGAGATGCTTAAGTCAGAGGAACTACAGCAACTTAATCTGGCTATCCAAAAACATCTTACTGACAAAGAAGTAGCTGCTCAACGCACAAAATTTCACCAAGCGCTGTTAACCTCTGGTTTAGTTAAACAACTCAAAGACGCTTCTAATCATCAGCAACCTGAACGGCGTCTGATTCAGGTGCAGGGTAAGCCTATGTCTGAGACAATCATTGAGGAACGCCGCTAAATGGCAGCTTATTTTATAGATAGCAGTGCATTGGTTAAACGCTACATTAATGAGATAGGTTCAGTATGGGTTTTGAATTTATTTGACCCACAACTGAATAATGATGTAGTGATTGCTTCTATAACATCTGTGGAAATTATTGCTGCAATTACCCGAAGATCGCGTGACGGAAGTATAAGTGCTACGGATGCGACAGCAGTATGTCATCAATTAAAGAGTGATCTACAATCCGAATATCAAGTCGTCGAAATTCAACAGAGCATCATCAACTCAGCAATGGAATTAGCTGAAGCCTACGGATTAAGAGGCTACGACGCCGTTCAACTAGCAGCAGGTTGTGCGATAAATGTCCTTTGCAGGGCTAACAGTTTGCCTAGTGTGACATTTGTATCTGCTGATAACGACTTGAATATAGCCGCAGCCAGTGAGGGTATGATTGTTGAAAACCCCAATAATTACTGATAATCTAATGCTAAAGTTCTACTACAATCCTATCTCTGCTAACGCTCGTCGAGTCTGGGTAACATTACTGGAAAAACAAATTCCCTTTGAGCCAATTTTGGTGAATCTAGATGGAGATCACCTGAGTGAGGATTTTACCGCCATTAACCCACTTCAGCAAATTCCTGTCGTCATCGATAACGGATTTCGGATTGTTGAATCGTTAGCCATTTTGGACTATTTAGAGGCGAAGTATCCAACGCCATCATTGATGCCTAATGAAATTAACGCGATCGCAACGGTTCGCATGGTAGAAATGATCGCCGTCAATGAACTTCAACCGCTGATGATTCCGTTAATGAAACAATTAGTTGGACTAGAAATTAAGCCTGATAAAATTGACAATGCTCGGCAACGCATAGTGAAAATTATTCAATTTTATGAAAATAATTTAGCGAGACAGTCTTACTTTGTCAACAATCAAATTACCCTAGCGGATATCGTAGCTGGAACACTGGTTCCCTCCTTGCCTCAATTCGGTTTATCTCTAGACAATTACCCATCCCTAAAAACATGGTCACAGCAGCTTGAGCAGCGAGAAAGTTGGCAACAGACATCTGTGAAACCGGAAATGATTGAAGCTGCTATTCCAAATATGCGAGCAATTTTAGAGAAGCGATAATTCAGAGATCTAGACATCCGCCCGGAGCCCGGAGTTCAAACTCCGGGCTAAAACCTAAAGTCCATTAAAATGGACTAAAACTATTATCCAGTCAGCTTTAGCTGACTTGAGCTTTGAGCCAGGGATTTGAATCCCTGGCTGATTGTTGCCACTGGTATAAGATGTGAATAAAAAAGAAAGAGCCAATTATTTGCAATGGCAAAACAATCAAACTCGTTGCCGAAGTTGTTAGCACCAACTGGCAAGATGACTATGCCAGAAAAGTAGAAGAGTATGCGGTTCTAGGCATTCCCGAATTCTGGATTGTAGACTTTCGCGGCTTAGGCGGTTGGCAATTCATTGGCAACCCCAAACAACCCACTTTTACAGTATGCCAACTCATTCAGGGGACGTATCAGCAGCAAAAATATCGCTTGAGAGATACAATTACATCTTACCTCTTGCCAAACTTAAAGCTCAAATTTGACGATGTTATGCCCAATTAATTATTTATAGTAATCAGTATAATTGCCTATCCATGTAGGTTGGCTTGACGCGCCGAAACCCAACATCTCTAGTCATATAGAACTACGCACTAAGGTTAGGACAAATGAAGAAAAATTCAAACCGCTTAATTCCTTGTAAGGTAAGCTTTTGTCTTCACTATTGCCTATGACACACCGAGCGTGTTACCGAGCGAAGTCGAGGTGTTGCCTATTGCCTCTTCCCTCCCTGGCGCGTAGCGCTACAACTATCCCAAAAACAGCTTATACGCCGGATTCTGGTTTTCATCCCAATAGCGATAACCCAGAGTATCCAGAAACCCTTGCCATTCCTCCATCTCGTGCGGCGGAACCTGCATTCCCACCACAATGCGCCCATAATCAGCCCCATTATTACGATAGTGAAATAGGCTAATATTCCAGTTAGGACTTATAGAACCGACAAACTTCATTAAAGCACCCGGACGTTCAGGAAACTCGAAGCGGTAAAGTAATTCATTATCCGCTAAGGGAGAATGTCCACCTACCATGTGCCGCAGGTGCATTTTTGTCAGTTCATCATCCGTTAAATCTACGGTTTTGAATCCACACCCTTCAAAGGCTTCTATCATCTTAGCGGCGTCGCTGCGGTTGGCAATTTGAACACCGACAAAAATATGTGCTTCGTTTTCAGCAGAGATGCGATAATTAAACTCAGTTAGGTTTCGTTTACCTAAGCATTCACAAAACTGACGCAAACTCCCCGGTTTTTCGGGAATTGTTACAGCAAAGATAGCTTCGCGACGTTCACCAAATTCTGCCCGTTCTGCAACAAAGCGAAGACGGTCAAAGTTCATATTAGCACCGCAAGCAACGGCAACTAACGTTTGTCCCTGAATTTGCTCGCGTTCAACGTAGGTTTTCGCGGCTGCGATCGCTAATGCCCCAGCGGGTTCTAAAATAGAACGTGTATCCTCGAAAACATCTTTAATCGCGGCACAGGTGGCATCAGTATCCACCAGAATAATCTCATCCACATATTGTTGACACAGGCGAAACGTTTCTTCCCCCACTTCTCGCACCGCCACCCCATCAGCAAATAAGCCCACCTGGGGCAATCGCACCCGTTTCCCAGCTTTCAGGGATTGATACATGGCATCCGCATCCACGGGTTCAACGCCAATTATTTTAATGTGGGGATACAACCGTTTTACATACGCGGCAATCCCAGAGATTAATCCGCCTCCACCAATTGCCACAAAAATAGCATGGATGGGTTGCTGATATTGGCGGAGAATTTCCATACCAATCGTACCTTGTCCGGCAATCACATCGGGATCATCAAAGGGATGAATAAAGGTTAACCCTTTTTCGGCTTCCAGTTTCCGGGCAAAGGCGTATGCTTCATCATAAGTTTCTCCCTGCAAAACCACCTCTCCCCCACGGGCTTTAACCGCATTTACCTTAACCTGGGGTGTGGTTACGGGCATAACGATAATTGCTTGGGTGCCTAGCTGACGCGCAGCCAAGGCGACGCCTTGGGCATGGTTTCCGGCAGATGCTGCAATCACGCCCTGTGCCAGCATATCGGGGGGGAGTTGTACCATTTTGTTATACGCCCCGCGCAGTTTGAAGGAAAAGACGGATTGCATATCCTCCCGTTTGAGTAGGAGTTTGTTATTCAGGCGGGTGGATAGATTGGGGGCGTATTCTAGCGGGGTTTCTTGGGCAACATCGTAGACGCGGGCGGTGAGGATTTGTACTAGGTAGTCACAAAGCATGGGTAAACCGGGTGGCAGATGCAGGATGTAACGAAAATTGTACTTTACTAATTCCCTGATAAACTATGGATCTGCTTACTCAGAAGGATTTTGCATGATTCACATCATCCGTACTCGCGCCACGAAAGCGCAAATCGATGAAATGCTTGAAACCCTGAGTGTTTACATTAAGTTGGCAGTAGATATTCGGCGTGCTATTCTCGCTGGTGGTGGAGAGTTCCATGCAGATTGCGAAACAGCATTGCTTGAAGATGGCAGTCAGCAGGCAGATATCTGGGGAGCCGATTGGTATCCAGATACCCAAACTGTGACATACGAATCCCTGATCAACATCCGTCCGAGGCAAAATAACCGTTCAATGGAAATTCTCAATCCTGAAATTCGGGAACAGGTTGCCCAAATTGTTCAAAACTTATTAGGAGGGGTATGAAAGACTGGAATGCTTTACGCGAACGGTATCTAAAAGATGATTTGTCAGCTCGTTTAGGTGGGTTAGCTGCTAACTTAGCTCGAATCAAATCTCTTGTTCAGCGTGGAGCTAGTAGTAACACTGTCGAATATCTGATGAGAGAAAGCAAGTTCTTCATCGAGTGGACAGCAATGGATGCTGGAATAGAAAAGGCTGCGGATTTAGTTGAGTTACAAGTACAACTGGCTCGTTGGCAATTCGGCTGGTCAAATATTTGGGCAGATGATGGACAACGGATGAACGTTGCCGAACAAGCTAAAATTTGGTCAGATCGTGTGTTAGAAATGTCTGGTTTGCTGTCTGAGCCTATTACATAGGCGAGTTGAAGTAGTTATAGGAATAGTTGCTCAGCATGGACATCACAGCTACGTTGAATGAAATAGCAGCCCTCAGCATTGAAGATAGAATTCATCTTGTGCAAGCAATCTGGGACAGTATTGCAGCCGAGCAAGCTTAGATGAAAGCTATTGTCAAGCAGATTGCACTTCCTCGTAAAGGTCGAACAGCAGGAATGAACGCTCGTTTTTTGGCTTCCACCAATACTCCCAGCAAGCCAGTAATCCGGATGCCCAGACGGTTCGCTTCTGTTCTACCACGACGCTCATCAATGAGTAACAAGTCAGCATTGATTTCCAGTGCTAAAGCGATCGCTTCAGATTCACCTGGATCGAGACTGTATTTTGCAATTGCTCAACCATTGCGCGATCGCTCTTTTGATCAGCTATCGTAGAAACTGAGCTATTTGATAAGCCATAACTGCTGTATCAGCCGTCACAATTGTCAAGTTGTGCTGTAAAGCCTGACAGATCAGTAATCGGTCAAATGGATCGCGGTGTAGTGAGGGTAAGTTGATCAACTGAACCACACTTGCCTCATCAACAGCAAGGCTATCAATCTGGTGTCCTTCCCGTTGCTTGGGCAAATAAATTTCAGGAGACTCTGGGAGTAAGAGTTTGCCGAGTTGATACTTGATGATACACTCCCATAACGAGACAACACTCAGATAAACATCATTGTTAGGATTTTGAATGGTATCACGAAAGGTTGCTGATAGCTGAGGACTACCACTGATAAACCAGAGGAAAATGTGAGTATCTAACAATAATTTCATTGTTTGAACAATTAGCCTTCAAAATCACGAAGAATCTGATCAGGCAATGGATCGTTAAATTCTGGGGGGACTGTAAACTCTCCTGCACAAAGGGCAAATGGACGGATTTGTTTTTGCTTGTCATGAAATTTGGTCGGACTTTTACGAGACTTAGTAAACAGTAAAAAATCTAAAACTTCCTCAACTAAAAAATCTGGAGCTTGAGCAATTTCCTGAATAAGTTGTTCTCTTGCAGACATTTTCACAATTCTCCGGGTTGGGGCAGTTTATTAACCACCCAATTAGGCGATCAATATTATTTTATCCCACATTCGACATGCCTAAGTTTGTAAAGACGTAAATATCACTAATAACTATCACAGCCGATCCAATTCCCGCAGGTTTTTTAGATCTAGCTCGAAGTCTTCAATATCGTAGTTATAGAGGGGTATTTGGCGCTGTTTTAGCAATTCCCGGAAGGCATTATCTGACATCTGGACTAAGTGACTAGCGTGACCAATCGTTAGCCGATCCGCTTGAAATAACAGTAGTGCAATTTCTTGTTTAAATTGTTTGTAGTAAGCGCTTTAGCGCTTCTTCTGGCTCTAAAGTGCCTACTACGAACTCAGCTTAAGTCAGCGCCATCCGACTTAAGGGTTTGTCATCGTTTGTAATGGGTGATACGAGCGCTGATGGCGAAGACAGCGCAACTACGAACGTAAGCTATGTCAGTGACATACAATTGAGGGTAATGTCGGCTGCACTTCAAGGATGGGATTGCTTGCTGTCTGGTTCGCGATCGCGCTATGGAGTTGAGGCTTGGCTTGGTTGGAGTAAACTTGAGCGCTCAAGTAATGACACTAGGCTTTCACTCATTCCTGAACAATCACAGCTTTTAGAAATGACAACGGCTCCGGGAACATCGTTTATATTCAGCCAAAACTCAGCATGAGCATCGGGAATCCCCACAGCCTCTTGATTCCGATATTCAACTAGATAGCCTTGCTTACCATCAAAAGTATAGGGTGATATTTTTTCATGTTCTCTACTCTTTTGTTCCACCAATTGACGTAATTCTAGATTGTTTGGATTTTCAACGGTGCGAACTAAGGTGTAAGCATATCCACGCCCCAATGCTTCTCCACCTCTAGCTATGCAAGATAATAATTCATAAGTGCCTGGATCGACAATTTTGACGTTGCCGTTGTTAAGGCGCATGGCTCTGAAATTGGAGGGGATGGTGAGTTCTATGCCAAACCTATCGAGTTCTAAGTTTCTGGTTGTCTCCGCTGCTGGAATTGAACCCGGATCATCACAATATTGTTCAGGCTGGGCAATCCCTGGCTCCACTCCAGTCAGAAAATAAAGTGATGCTCCAGCCAAGACAACTATTAATTGAGCGTTCAATAGTCGGTTCATAATTATTTGTCCCAATTCAACAGGTATAATTTTGCGAATCGCCTTCAGACATTACTCAAAACTAGGTTATCTCGATGCACGACGGTTTCGGCTCCACCGTAGCCCAAAATTTCCGGAATGTCGGCTGATTTATGTCCCCGAATTTTCTGTAATTCTAGACTGCTGTAGTTAACCAATCCTCTAGCCATTTCTAAGCCATGACTATCACAGAGTTGTACTGCATCTGAGGCGTGAAAATTACCCTCAATTGCAGTAATTCCGGCGGCTAATAAAGACTTACCCCCTTGACAAATTGCCTTCACTGCACCCTCATCTAAATACAGCTTACCCGCCGGAACTAAACTGTGAGCAATCCAACGCTTACGGGCGTTTTCGGTTCGCGGTTGGGGGGCAAATTGCGTCCCTAATGGTTCTCCCTGTAAGATTTTTTCGATCGCTTCGGGGTGTCGTCCTTGAGTAATCACGGTTCTCACTCCCGCACTCGTGGCAATTCTAGCGGCGGTAATTTTTGTTACCATTCCCCCTGTTCCCCACTGAGAACCCGCTTTCCCAGTTTGTATCTGAAGTTCGGCTAATTCTTCCATGCTGTTCACCAGGGTAATCGGTTCAGCATCAGGGACTTGACGCGGATCAGCCGAATAGAGTCGATCAACATCGGTTAATAAGAATAACCAATCGGCTTCGATTAAACTCGCCACCATTGCAGAAAGGGTATCGTTATCGCCAAATTTGAGTTCCTCGACAGCGACGGTATCATTTTCATTAACTACAGGAATGACACCAAGCTGCAACAGTTCTCGAAATGTTGCGTAAGCATTAACATAACAACTGCGCTGTACCAAGTCTTGGCGGCTTAACAAAATTTGCGCGATCGCTTGCTGAAGACTGGAAAATAAATCATCATAGACTCGCATTAATCGTCCCTGACCCACAGCCGCGACAGCTTGCTTGAGGGCGAGGGTTTGAGGACGAGTCTTTAATCCCAATCGTCCACACCCAACTCCCACGGCGCCAGAGGTGACTAAGACTACACCATACCCAGAGGAACGCAACCTAGTCAGCGTTTCCACTAGCATCGCAATCGTTGACAGCGCTAGCTGACCCGTTTCTGGATGAGTCAGGCTGGATGTACCCACTTTGACAACAATTGTTTTAGTCATTCGTCATTTGTCATTTGTCATTTGTCATTCGTCATATCTTCCCCAGCTTCCTCTGCTTCCCCAGCTTCCTCTGCTTCCCCATCTTCCCCAGCTCCCCCAGCTCCCCCAGCTTCCCCAGCTCCCCCAGCTTCCCCAGATTCCCATCTCAACACAATAGAGCGCTACGTCCTCAACTAAGGGATATAGCGCTCGCTATGGAATTATAACAGGTGTTTTTATTATGGTTAGGGTCTTTATTATGGCTGACCCCATTTGAACTATTATTAGAATCTCATGATTTTTTGACTACCTGCTTTTTCCTAATCTTTTCTTTATATTTCAGTTTGTCTTGATTTATCATCTTTTGTAAACTTATGTTGCTTGCTGGGCAGTGATACGCCAAGAATTTGAGTGATCCAGACTTCAAAATCGCGAATGGGAGAAGAATAGGCAGTTTGAGTGGGGTCCATCATTGGTTCGACGAGAATGGTAAACATACCGAGTCGGTTTCCAGCTAAGACATCTGTAAACAAGCGATCGCCTACCATGGCTACTTGTTCCACAGGCAAATTCATCGCGGCGGCGGCTTGTTTTAATTTGCGTCGGGATGGTTTACCCGCACCGTGGAGATAAGGCAGATTCAGGGAGTTAGCAATCCCACCAATCCGTGTCTCACTCAGATTATTACTCACCAGCCACAGGGAGGCGATGGGTCTAATGTCTTCAACCCATGCCCTGAGTTCTTCTGAGGCTTGGGAGGCTTTCAGCGGAACCAAGGTTTCATCCACATCCAGCACTAATCCTTTAAGCGTATAGTGTTGCAGGATATCTCGACTCAAACTCAAGATCGGACCCCCCAGAACTAAGTCCGGTTCTAAGTTTGATACCCAAGCCATCTTTTCTAAGTTTGATACCCAAGACATAAGCCGTGATTTGTCCTCAGCCAATAACTTTATTCCCACCGAATGGTTGTAGCAGCGTTCCTGCTTCCTCTAGCGTAGCAGTCTTCGCGATCGCAGCCTAGAACTAAAGTTCTGGCTTAAAGCTCAAACCCGTTTTAACGGGTTCAAAAATTTACCCAATAAGCTCCATTTTTAAGGTTGTTGAATTTGCTGCGCTTCCCGTTGTTTACGAATGGCGTCTCTTGCTGCTTCATGGGCTTCTAATGTTTTACTAAATAAATGAGTGCCATCATAGCGGGCAACAAAAAAGAGATAGTCTGTTTGTTCGGGATTGAGTGTGGCTTCTAAACTGTCTACTCGGGGACTGCCAATGGGGGTAGGCGGTAATCCGGGATTGAGATAGGTATTATAAGGAGAGGGTGTTCCCACTTGGGCATAAGTTAGGGGCTGATCTGCCGTTTGGCGAAAGCCTAATCCATATTCAACCGTCGGATCAGATTCCAGTTTCATTCCTCGGCGGAGACGGGCGGTAAATACCCCGGCAATCAGGGGGCGTTCATCGGCAACGACTGCCTCTTTTTCCACGATACTGGCTAACGTGACCCACTCATGTAAACTGAGTTGGGTTTGCTGTTGTCCCTGTTGATATACGGGTAAAGCCACCTGCTCAAATTGTTTGAGCATTTGGTTAATAATTTGTTGAGGCGTGACGCGATCGCTCGGTAGTTGATAGGTGTCAGGATATAAGTAGCCCTCTAGGTGCGGTAAGTTACTGGGTAACCAGGGAAACTGATCGTCGGGAATTTGACTCGCCGCCGCCAGAAAGTCTTGCGCTTTAAAATATCCCAGGGATTCAAAATAGGTTGCCATCTGCTGGAGGGACCACCCTTCGGGAATCGTGAACGAGAGTTGCATCACTTCACCCGTCCAAATTTTTTGGGCGACTTCGGGTAAAGGTTGACTGGGGGATAGTTTATAGGTTCCAGCTTTAAATCCACCCTCTGGATCTTGCAGTCTTAACCAATAACCCCAGAGTCTCCACGCATTGGCTGAACGAATTAAACCCGCTTCTTCTAAATCAAAACCGATTTGCTGGGCGGCTGTTCCGGTAGGAATCTGGATTTGTAAGGTATTGGTTGATGGGTCTAAGGATTGATCGACAGGGGGAGACTGTACCCAACTCCACCATGCCCACCCCTGCCATAAACCGATTACCATGGTTACTGGGAGTAAGGCAAGATAATAAGACCATTTAGAGAATTGTTGAATCGTTTTATTTGTCATTTGTCATTTGTCATTCGTCATTTGTCATTCGTCATTTGTCATTCGTCATTTGTCATTTGTCATACTCGCTTGCGCGAGAATAAAGCTACGTCTTATGTCATTTTTAATCTAAATCTTCAAATAATAACTCTTCTAGCAGCGGTTGGACTTTTTGGAATTCTTCGGGAGATAATAGTTCTAATTGACCTTTAGAGTTATGTTTGGCGAAAAAGAGTAGGGGATCAATGGGAGTGTAAATTCCGTACTCTTGTTCTTCATGGTAAAAATTCGCCAACAATTGCAATTGTTCGGGTTCGAGTTCCACATCTTCTTCGGCGAGTTCAATGCTGAGAATCTCCTCCTCATCCGCTGGCGGAAGTTCACCCGCGACGGTTAGCGTAAATGCGGTGCGTTTCAGGGTGAGATTTTGTTCAGCGAGAACCGCTTGGGCATCGGAGAAGATTTCATCGATTTCTGTCTCGTCTTCTACGAGGGTAGCATCCGCGAGATCGTCGGCTTGATCATCCTCATCCCAAGCGACTATTTCGATGGGGGAATCGATAGGGAGGAGGAGTAAATAGTCAATGCCTTCTACATTCAGAGAATGCTCGATTGAACAACTTAGCGATCGCCCCGCCTCATCGGTGAGCGTTACATTACTACTACTGTGACCAGATTGTCCATTTTCTTGGGGAAAGTCAGATGAAAACATGCCGTTTTTGTCAAGGCTCATGGAATATCAAAAACTTGCCGTACTCTGTGGATCAGGTGGCAAAGTCTTAGAATATCATGGCGCATGAACTCAAAATCATAATCTTCGAGGTTATCGGTCTAAGGCGGGACATTTTGGTTAGGAAAGGGAACAGGGAACAGTAACGAATGTCACTACCTGCCTGAGTACTGCTATACAAACCACACCCGACACCCGACACCCAACATCCCACACCCGAAGGGATAGTTTCTCGGTATAAAATATAACCTCGTTTTTGTCAACGACCTAAAGGTACTCAAAAAGTATTACCTAATTTGGTAGTGTAGCGGCTGATGCTTTTGAACATGCCCAGGCTGAGGAGTTAGAAATGAATCAGACACTCAAAAATCGGGGGCAATTGCACGATCAGGCATCACCAACTGAGACTCAGAACTTGGCTGTGATCCACTCGTTCCTGAACCAATGGGACGTTGATGCCGATTTGGTATCGGAGTTTTGTCAAGGTTTAGAATGGTATTAATTTGAACTCAGTGATGACTTATTTAGCGATCGCGCCTCCAGCCAATCCCCGAATTCGGGTCAATCTGAACTGAACCCTAGTGACCTTTACTTCGTTTGTCAAGGTCGGGTGCGGCTACTGGGTTACAATCCCAGCCAAAAACGTCATGTATCGGCTGGGGTGCTAGAATCTGGTGATAGTTTTGGCGCAGATACTCTAGTTGGCGATCGCACTTTACCCTATCAAGTCCGGGCGGTTAGTTCCGGTCTGGTGGCGCGGATGGCTGAAACCCAACTCAATCAATGGGTTGAGCGGCTTCCTCTGCTTCAAGACTACCTCACCTCAACTATTAGCCACCGCCAACGCCTCCTCTTTCTCAAAACCAACACCGAGTTGGCAGACATTCCCAGCCAGGATCTCCAGCAACTCCTTCCTTATTTAGACGCTGAACAGATTCCCACCGGAGAACCCTTAATCCAATCCACCCCAGCCGACGCGGGTCGTTTCTGGTTGCGTCACGGTGACATTGCCAGTCAAAAGGATGACAGTTCACCCCCGAATATTGGTGACAGTTGGGGATATCCTCAAACCATCCCAGAGGATTGGATAGCCCAGACGGATTTATCGGTCTATTATGTTGTAGTTTACTGGTGTAAAGGCGATCGCATGTTGGTGGCTGATCCGGCGGTGGGTAGGCGCAAAATCTCTCGCCAAGCGTTTCTAGAAGGCTGGACGGGTTATGCGTTACTCATCGAACCAACTGAACGCCTCAAAGAGGTAGAAAGTCAAAAAACCTCCTTCGGTAAATTTATCAGCGCCCTATCCCCCTACCGGATGCTGATTGGGCAAATTATCTTAGCCTCTCTATTAATCCAGCTTTTTGGACTAATTACACCCCTATTTACCCAAATTATTCTCGACCGGGTGGTAATCCACAAAAGTTTTATCACGCTGCATGTCTTCGCCGTTGGTTTACTTTTATAAATTGGCAACACAACAAATAAAAATCAGTCATTAGCATAGTTACAGTAGACTGAGACGGATCACTTGTGGGTAAAGTAATCGTGAAGTCTACGTTAATTTTCATCAAGATTTTGTCAAACTAGCTCAGAACTGGGACATCAACCTTGCCCTGTATCAGTCGTTCAAAATGTTTTAGGTTGAGATGGTGGGGAAGCAATAAAGATATTTCAGTCAATTTTATGTAGAATTCAATACATTTTTAGCTGAATGTATCCTAGAGCCTCAAATTGGCGATCAGGTAATTTTAGAAATTATTAATTTTTGTAACAAAAAAACAGAGTAGCTGAATATTGCTATTATGGGCAATTAACAGGACTTGATATAAACTTCTGGGAGCTGAAACCTTTGATCTGGAGACCCATTTATGGCAGCATCATCTTGGCATCAAGGCTGGGACATCACTGACGAAGAACGAGAGGTTTACAGGAAACGTTCTCAGGCGTCGAGTCGAGCTAAAGCCAAAGCTGTCCGGGGTGAGGGACGAACACCGATTCATCCGATTAATGTACCTCGGCTCAATCCAGACGACCTGATGCCACAATTAGCCAGTAACGGCTGGCGATCGCTCTCTTTGTTCAGTGGTGGTGGCGGTTTAGACCTAGGCTTTGATCGAGCTGGATTTACCCATGTCGCATCCTACGATATCTTACCTGAATCTGGTGTTACCTTGAGGAACATTCGACCAGAGTGGACTGTGTTTGGGGGGGAACAAGGAGATGTTACCCAGGTAGACTGGCGAGACTATCGGGGCTTAGTTGACATAATCCATGGCGGTCCACCCTGTCAACCGTTTTCTGTCGCTGGTCGTCAGCAAGGAAAAGAAGACAGCCGGGATATGTTTCCAGAATTCATCCGGGCTGTATTAGAAATTGAGCCAATTGCTTTCGTGGCGGAAAATGTTACAGCATTGGTGGGCAAAAAATTCAGCTCATATCTTAAAGAGGTTGTTGAACATCCCCTGCGTCAGAACTATACGCTGATTCGAGTTATCCTCGCAGCGCCATCCTTCGGAATTCCTCAAATGAGAAAGCGTGTATTTTTTGTGGGGTTTCGTCAGGAAAAAATGGCGTCAAATTACCAGTCCCCTCTCCCCACCCACAGTTGGCATCATTTGCCTACGGATAAAATTAAACCTCATGTTCAGCTAGATCTATTTTCGCTCCTCGACCCGTCTGAAACGTTACAACCTTGTATGGGCGTGCGTGAAGCATTAGGACTACCTAATATAGGATTTGATGCGTTATCTCCTACCATTCGCAGTTCTCTCACCGGTCCCCGTCATACCACATCAGTGTTGAGTAGTGTTTCCGCGCAAAAGATTTGGGAAAAACTACAAATTTGGCCCAATGGAGTTGCTCTCAATCGAGAACAGGCGCATTTATTTGTACCAGATAATGGTCACTTTCGCTTATCTGTACCTGACTGTGCGATTTTGCAAGGCTTTCCTCAATCCTGGTCATTTGATGGTGCTGTTTATAAAGCCCTAGGTCAAATTGGCAATGCTGTTCCCCCACCAATGGCGTATAGAGTGGCTGTATCTATTGCTCAAGCTTTATAGTCAAGAAATTCCGCTACTAATTCCCGCAGACGCTGAGCATGATTTTCGGTAATCCGTTCCCAACCTTGAAAATAAGACGCCGGAATGTGAGGATTATTTAAGGTCGAACCTCTCTCGATTAAATAGCGACATCTATCCTTTAAGATAGCAAGCATTCGTTCAGGTGAATAGCCTTGAGTTAAGTCCATCTGGTTACGATATTGCTGGATGGTATACTGTTTCTTTTGCAGACGACGCGCATCTTCAAGGGTATAAATCTGTTTTTGCCCCAGAATTTTGTAAAGCACATTAAAGGTTAGTAATTCAGGGGCAAGCTGAGCGAGTTTGTAGTCAGGTAAGATGTAAGCTTCTTTTTCATGAATCCATTTTTCCATGGCTTGGGGAGAACCGTAAAGGCAATAGTTTAATTTTGCGCCCTCCTTATTGTAGAAACCAAATAACCAGTGTTTATCTTGCCACTTTTGAATATGAGTTAACCCAAAATCACGAACAGTTGTCACAGAATAACTTGTCGTTGATTTTAATTCAAAGGGGATATAGCGTCCATTGAAATAAAGAACAGCATCTGTACCGCTGCGAGTTGCGTTGGCAGGTTTCTGGAGTTGAAAGAGAGTGATCAGTTCGTTTTCTCGACGATCATCTTGAACCGTCATTTGAAAAATTACCGTGGTTGAGAACATGGCAAACGCCCGGATTATTCACCTAGCCACCCATGGCATACTCGATGAAATCTGGGGATTAGGGAGTGCGATCGCATTAGCCCCTTCTACTAACGATAACGGTTTACTCACGGCAGATGAAATCCTCACCATGAACCTGAACGCCGAATTGGTTGTCCTCAGCGCCTGCAATACGGGTCAAGGTCGAATTACCGGGGATGGCGTCATCGGTTTATCACGCTCCCTTATTCGGCAGGTGTACCCAGTGTGATTGTATTCCTGTGGACAGTACCAGATGCCTCCACAGCCTCCCTGATGCAGGAATTTTATCAAAATCTACAAAACAATCCTGACAAAGCCCAAGCGCTGCGACAAGCAATGCTGACGACCATGGTAAAACATCCTCATCCCAGAGACTGGGCAGCCTTTACACTCATAGGAGAAGCTAAATAACGCATTATTCCTAATTCTTGCCCCATGCTACCCGTTAACCAAGCCGAATCCATTATCTTAGATCTCGTCCACCCCTTAGACTCCCAGTTAGACAGCGAAAGTATCGACCTATCCACCGCCACAGGTCGCATTCTGGCGTCTCCTGTAACCAGCCAATTGGATTTTCCCCACTGGGATAATTCGGCGATGGATGGTTATGCGGTACGCCATGCTGATGTGCAGTCGGCTAATGAACAGCAACCAATACGTTTAGAACTCGTCGAAGAGATTCCCGCCGGCTATCAACCGCAAAAAACTATCGTAGCCGGACAAGCGGCGCGTATCTTCACCGGTGCTTGTATGCCCCAGGGCGCTGATACGGTGGTAATGCAGGAACATACACAGCGCCAGGATAACCAGGTTTTAATCTTACAAGCACCGAAACCGCAAGGCTTTGTGCGTCATCAGGCATCATTTTACCGTGCTGGAGAACCCCTCTTAGACGCAGGAATTCAACTGGGTGCGCCAGAAATTGCCATCCTCGCCGCCGCCCAATGTACGGAACTCACTGTCTATCGCCGTCCCAAAGTCGCGATTCTCTCCACGGGAAATGAACTGGTTACACCGTACCAACCCTTGCAACCGGGTCAAATTGTCGATTCCAACCAATACGCCTTAGCCGCTTGGGTGACTCTCTGTGGCGGAATTCCTAAAGTACAGGGGATTGTCTGCGATAAACCGGACGCCCTGAAGCAAGCCATTGCCCAAGCGATTCTAGCCGCCGATATTGTTCTGTCTACAGGTGGCGTCTCTGTGGGGGATTATGACTATGTAGATGAAATCTTAGCCCAACTGAATGCGGAGATTCACATCCGTTCGGTTGCGGTTAAACCCGGTAAACCCTTAACCGTGGCGACGTTTCCGCCTCCGAGTCAGGGGAATAAAAAAGGCTCATCGCATCCAGTCTTATATTTTGGTCTACCCGGAAATCCAGTCTCGGCTTTAGTCAGTTGTTGGCGATTTGTGCAACCTGTGATGAAAAAGCTGTCCGGTTTACCAATGCAACGATGGAAACCTAGGTTTATCAACGCCATCTCCCGTAGCGAACTCAAATCTGATGGGCGTCGAGAATCCTATTTGTGGGGTCAGCTTCAATTAGTTGAGGGAAACTATGAATTCAATTTGGCGGGTGGGAGTCACAGTTCGGGTAATTTAATTAACTTAGCTCAAACCACAGGTCTGGCGGTTGTACCCGTTGGTCAAACTTTAATTCCAGCCGGGGAAATGGTGCAAGTTTTGTCGGTTGGCTTGTAAGAATCCTTTAAGATGGGGCGGTTGTAGACGCGGAGCGGCTTCCCGTAGGGTAACCGCAGCTATACAAACAAAACCCGCCTGCGCGGGTTTACATTTGCCAATTTACTCTTTCTCTTCTATCTTCTGCCTTAATTTATAAATTATGAATGTCAAGATATCGCGAGTAAAAAGTCTCATTAATTGTAATTTGGAAGGTGGTGCGTTACGGCGCATGAGTATTCTGTGGGAAATAAAAGTGAATAAAAAACTATGCGCCTAACGCACCCTACACAAGTGCTAATTTATTTGTTCCAACCGAGGGGCTGTTCAATTTCCAATTCATCAACTTTGGAAATACGCTCACCTGGCTTGTTCACAATCTGCACGGTACTGGCTTGCAGTCCTTGTTCACCTTCCTCGGCAAAGAACCGCACACCTGTACCGATACTTAAACGGTCAAAGTCATCATGGAGGACACTATTGCGGTGGAAATAGACTTCCTGACCCTCCACGGTTTTGAGAAAGCCGTACCCTTCTTCGGGAAATAACTTGGTCACGATTGCGGTCATTTCCTGAGTAGGATGAGACTTAACCTCATTCCGTTGCCGTTCGCTAAGTTCGATAAGCTGGCGGCGTGCCGACTCAAAGGCGTTACGGATCACGGTTTCTACCGACTGGTACTGCGTTCCTTCTCCCGGATTTTCGACCACGGCAAGTTCGTGACCTGGTGGTACGGTCATATCGATTCGCACCCGATAGGGGGAACCGCTATTCGGTTGCTTGTGTGCCTGTTCAATCGCAATGCGGCAACTATTAATGTGGTCGCAAACCTGCTCTAACTTACCGACTTTTTCCCGGACTAACGCATCCAGGGCGTCGGTTTTTGGTACATCCCGATAGGAAATTTCTAAGGGAAGTTGCATAAATTATCAGTCCTCAATTCAGCTATTGCTGCTATTTACAATTACGCACGGACTGCCCAACCCAGTTCTTTGGCTACATCATTGACCCAAGTATTGGTTTTTTGAACGGTGGTGTCAAATGCTGGTAATCCTGTCATAGACATAACTATTATTATTCCTCCTTTTATGTTATTTTCATCGGATGCCAGAGGTTTTTATTTGCTGTGAACCTCTGTACCACCCCTGTGATCAGGTTAACAAAGTGATCGGGTTCAGGTTTTCTATCGAATTACGTAGATTTTTCCTAGAAGGATCGGATAATTTTTATTAAAAAATTGTCGCTGCCTTTGCCTCTTCCTTAAGATTGATTTACAGCAGATTTCAGGTTGATGAAGTACAGCCTTAAGCAAGATCCCCGACTTCTTGAAGTCGGGGATCTGTCTGTGTAATCCACCGACTACCCCCTGGTATCTGCTCTTTTGGTGGAGTCGGTTCGTCTTCGACTCTTACCCCATCCTTCCGTATTGGCAAAACAGCCAAACTATTGCCCTTGTGGGTTCCTGCTGGTATCCGTTCATCGGGAGAACCTGGATTGAGTGGGGGTTCGTCTACTTGGATGACGTTTTTTTTGATTAATAATAAATCCTGTCCAGCTTGAGGGTGAAATTGTAACATCAGGAAACGTTGATGAGGTTGAATGCCAATGACAGGCTGACTCAAAACCGTTCCCCAAAGAATTAGGTTTAATACTATGCCAGCCTGAGTATTCATAGATAATGTTCCTGACTCAACTCTAATCGCTTACGTTGAGTTCAGAATAGTTGGCAGAACTTTCCTTATGCCAACTGTATCCTCTAGAGGCTGGACGGTGGTGATTATCTCAACTAAACAGTTAGGGGAAGATGTCAGACTTAGGGGATTCCCCTAACTTTTTGAAAAAAAAAAAAAAGGAATAGGGAACAGGGAACAGGAAATGCCTTCGCCAGTAAGTCTTTATAGCACTACGCATTAAGGTTAGGACAAATGAAGAAAAATTAAAATCGCTCAATCGCTTGTCAGGTAAGCGTTTTTCTTCACTATTGCCCATGACACACCGAGCGAAGCGTTCGACTGAGCGCTCACGCCGAAGTCCGAGGTGTTGCCTATTGCAAGAAAGCCTAGCGCGTAGCGCTATAACTCAATTCAATACGTTTTCCAGCTACCAACCTAACGGAATGGTACTGACTTAAGGCTATTTCTGCGACGCTGCACTAGGATACCTCGCCTTTTGCTCAATCTGTGCGCGACACCATCACGGGTTCTTGATAAAGGGGTACAGTAAATGTCACAGTTGAACCTAAGTTTTCTCCCATGCTGAAGAAATGTACAACACCGCCCATGGTTTCCACTAGCTTTTGGGAAATAGCTAACCCTAACCCGGTTCCCCCGTAAGGACGATTGAGTCCACCATGCACCTGGCTAAAGGATTGGAAGAGTTTGTCTTGCTTATCCAAGGACACCCCAATTCCCGTATCCGCTACCCGCACTTTCACATGTCCAGGAAACTCCTGTCCTTGAAAATGGACTTTCTTGCGAATGACTTCGGCGCTGATGGTAATTCCCCCTTCATCGGTGAATTTGATGGCATTCCCCACCAGGTTTAGCATCACCTGTAGCAACCGTTGATAGTTTCCATACATAACAATGCCATCGTAGACGGCGGGAATTTCCAGGGTGAAGCTCAAATTCTTGTGATGGGCTTGCTGGGCGGTAAAATCATAGACCTTATTAAATAGATACTCTAACTCAACTGGACTAAACTCCAGCTCCATTTTTCCGGCTTCAATCTTGGCGATATCTAAGATATCGTTGATGATGTTGAGCAGATGTAAGGCGCTATTATGGGCTTCCTGGATAAACTCGCGCTGTTCTTCAGGGTCATCCGCCATTCCTTCCAGAATCAGCTTGAGAAAGCCAATCATCCCATTTAGGGGCGTCCGCAATTCGTGAGAGGTGCTAGCCAGAAATTCACTCTTGAGGCGGGACACTTCTTCGGCTTGTTCTCTGGCTAGTTCCAGTTCTTTATAGAGCGTACCATGCGCGATCGCGGTTCCCACTTGTTCGGCTAACTCCCGCACTAGCTCAATTTCCGCATCACTCCACGGACGGTGGCGATCGCACTGTTGTAAACTAATTAAGCCATTGGGTTCATCTTTATAGGACGTGGAAACCACCAGCAAGGATTTTTCTTGAAACCGACTCGGGGCGATTTGGTCAACTACAACGGGTTCGGAACTCCACATCGCTTGTTTCATTATCAGTTCCGACTCCAGTTCCAGCGTCATCCCCAACATTTCCTCTAATGAGTCTTGGCGATACTCCGCTTCCACCTTGACATCAATGTAGTCGGGTTTGTAGGAACAGATAATACAGCGACTGACTTGTAGAGCTTTCCCTAAACTGTCTACCGTTTGTTGCCAGATTGTATCTAAGTCTAACGTCCGGCGAATCCGGCGGGCAATTTGGGTGAGTAGTTTTTGATTGGGATCGACACTTAACGGTACCAGCGAATCGATAACTTTTTGCACCGAACCCTCAGGTAATAGATGACCTATCACCCAAACCTGAGTCGCCTGACCGTCTGCTTGTAAAATTGGGCTGATCACCAGTTCAAAGGGAAAAACGTGATCGCCATAGCAGAAGTCGTGGATACAGCGTTCTGGGGTGCGGTTGTCTAGAATCCGCTGGATTCGATCCCGATAAGCATCTAGAGCAATGGGATGAAAGGTTTCGTTGAGGGGAACCCCAATAACCTGTTCTTGAGTTAAATCATACTGCTCGGCTTGTCGCCAATAAAAGGAGTGATACTGACCTGATGCATCTTGGCTACACATCAGCTCAACCTCTAACTCCTGCAAAAAGCTTGACTTGCCTTGTGCAGTAGTAGATTGCATAGTGGTATACCCGAATCGAGGATGGTGGAAATCAGCAGGAGCAATCATCTACAAGAAACCTGGAAACTACAAGCAGCGAAAGGATTAGCGCTCGCACCAAGACAGACATAAATGCAACCCCTTAACGCCCTGGAGCCTCAGGCGAACGATTAAAGCGACGAACCTCTTGGCTCTTAATCGTTCCATTCGCCTCGTGGCGGTACTGGTGGATTTCGTCTCAAGGTGCGGGTTAGCTCATCATCGCGATCGCGCTCTCCTCTTAGCCATTGACGAATGGCTGTTTCTATCACCTTAGACGGATCATTGGTTAAGTGTTTGATTTGGTCTAACAGTTGAGCATCCATCAGGATAGATATTTCTTCCTTGTCTGTTGAATGCTCTCGATGGACGGCATGATTATTCATTGTCATCAGTGTTTTAGTCTTCCCCTACACTACATTTTACGACAACTTGCTCTCTTGCCACCTGAGATTCGTGACGTACTTAGCCCCAAAAGGTTCTCTGGAGTTAGAGTATCAGGAGTATTGTCCCCATTTTTGGAAGAAACATTAAAATACATTAAGAGCCATCCATTCCGTGTTGCCAATTTTTTTTGTCACCCGATAATTCTATGACTGATGTTCCTGTCTCTCGCATTCGCAATTTTTCCATCATTGCTCATATTGATCATGGTAAATCCACTTTAGCCGATCGCCTCTTACAGACAACCGGGACGGTGAGCGATCGCAACATGAAGGAACAGTTCCTGGACAACATGGAATTGGAACGGGAACGCGGGATTACCATTAAACTGCAAGCCGCTCGCATGAACTATCAGGGGCGAGATGGTGAGCAATACGTTCTCAATTTGATTGACACCCCGGGTCATGTGGATTTCTCCTATGAGGTTTCGCGATCGCTTATCGCTTGCGAGGGCGCATTGCTCGTGGTAGACGCCTCTCAGGGGGTTGAAGCTCAGACTCTGGCAAATGTTTATTTAGCCTTAGAGCATGACCTAGAAATTATTCCGGTTCTGAATAAGATCGACCTCCCAGGAGCCGAACCCGAACGAGTGATCTCAGAAATCGAAGAGATCATCGGTCTCGATTGTAGCGGAGCAATCCTCGCATCGGCAAAGGAGGGGATTGGTGTCAATGAGATTTTAGAATCTATCGTGCATTTGGTTCCTCCTCCCCAAGACACCATCAATCAGCCCCTGCGAGCCTTGATTTTTGATAGTTACTATGACCCCTACCGAGGTGTCATTATCTATTTCCGGGTGATGGATGGTACGGTAAAAACTGGGGATAAAGTTCGCCTGATGGCATCCAAAAAGGAATATGAAATTGATGAACTGGGTGTATTGTCACCCACACAAATCCAGGTTGAGCAACTACACGCCGGAGAAGTGGGATACATAGCGGCGGCGATTAAAACCGTAGAAGATGCCCGTGTTGGCGATACGATAACTCTAGCTGCTGAACCGGCACAGACGCCCTTACCGGGTTACAAGGAAGCCAAACCCATGGTGTTCTGTGGCTTATTCCCCACCGACGCGGATCAGTACGAAGATTTACGCGAAGCCCTGAATCGTCTCAAGCTCAATGATTCGGCTCTCAACTATGAACCGGAAACCTCCAGCGCCATGGGGTTTGGTTTCCGGTGTGGTTTCTTGGGCTTATTGCACATGGAAATTGTCCAGGAACGATTAGAACGGGAATATGATTTAGATTTAATCATTACCGCCCCGTCAGTGGTTTATCGAGTCACGAATATGGATGGGGAGGTTTTGGAAATTGACAACCCCAGCTTACTCCCTCCACCCCAGCAGCGGGAGAAAATTGAAGAACCTTATGTTCGCATCGAGATGATTACCCCAGAAACCTATGTGGGGACGCTGATGGAACTGTGCCAAACGCGGCGGGGTGAGTTTAAAGATATGCGCTATTTAACCCAAGGGCGAACCACCTTGGTGTATGAATTACCTCTGGCGGAAGTCGTGACTGACTTTTTCGATCAACTCAAATCGCGATCGCGGGGTTATGCCAGTATGGAATATCAGCTTATTGGGTATCGGGAAAACACGCTGGTCCGCCTCGATGTGTTAATTAACGGTGATCCAGTCGATTCCCTGGCAATGATTGTTCACCGTGATAAAGCTTACTCTGTTGGTCGGGCGTTAGTGGAAAAACTCCGGGAATTAATTCCCCGTCACCAATTCAAAATTCCCCTGCAAGCCTCAATTGGAAGTCGGGTAATTGCCAGCGAACATATTCCCGCACTGCGGAAAGACGTACTCGCTAAATGTTACGGCGGGGATATTAGCCGCAAGAAAAAATTGTTGCAAAAGCAGGCAAAAGGGAAAAAGCGGATGAAGTCTTTAGGTACGGTTGATGTGCCTCAGGAAGCATTTATGGCAGTATTGCGCCTTGATCCTCAGTAGGCAGAAATGTAGAGACGTGCCATGGCACTATGGCGAGATGAGAAAGCCGGGGATGTAGGGGCGGGTTTTACAGATAACTTATGGCAACAACTGATAAATTAAATAAACCCGCTCTTCTAGGGAGAATTTACGCATAGCCTCTATCTGTAGGGTGCGTTAGCCAAGCGTAACGCACCATTGGCACTATATATGCTGGATCGGCGTAAGTTCTGATTAAATTAGAGCTGATCCGAGCAGTATTGATATCCATCTTAATAGCGATCACGTCCTTATTCCCTGCTATCTGCCATCTGCCTGCTACCTTTCTTCAGTCAAGGGCTGACAAAAGCACAGAGCAAGGATTAAATTGGATGGTTGAGGGTGCATCAAGATGAAAATGCTCAAAACTCTACACTATCCCGCACGTTTAAGCCAAACCCATGTCAATCAAATTTAAGCATCTAACCGCTTCAGGTCAATTACTAAGTGCAGCTTTTTTAGTCATCATGCTGAATAGTTGCGCTCAGACTGCTTCAAATGAAATAGACTCCTCTTCTGCCTTAAGCAATTCCACAGAAACCAGTCAAGACGTAGCCTCTAACGCTGATGTCACCCCGCTTTGGTCAGATAGCTTTGCCGCAACGGATTGGCAGCAATCTTGGCAGCTTAAAAGTGAGAAACAATGGGGTTTAGAAAATAGTGAAGTGATTAAAGACGCCGACGGCAGATTTGAGATGGTGCTGCGGGTGAAGTATCCGGCGGGTTCAGCTAGCCCTACAGTTTCTCGAAAAAATGATGCTCCGTTAGGGGGTACACAGTTTTATGCGGATTTAGGCTTACCTGCTAAAGAATCCCTGCGCTTGAGTTATTATGTTCGTTTTTCCGACGACTTTGACTTTGTTAAAGGGGGGAAATTGCCAGGACTTTATGGGGGTGACGGTGCTAGTGGCGGAAAAACGCCTGATGGAACCGATGGGTTTTCGACGCGCTTTATGTGGAGACGCAATGGAGATGGGGAACTGTATGCCTATCTACCCACAAGTGAAGAATACGGCTCATCAATTGGTCGGGGGAATTGGCAATTTATCCCTGGAACTTGGCATCATATTGAGCAAGAAGTTGTCCTCAATGAACCGGGTCAAGCCAATGGTCGGGTTAAAGTTTGGTTGGATGGAAACATGGTTCTAGATGAGCAAGGATTGACATTCCGTACCGTTGAAGACCTTAAAATTGATGGTATATTTTTCTCCACCTTTTTTGGCGGCGGTGATCCCTCTTGGGCAACTCCGAAAGATGTGTATGTCGATTTTGCTGATTTCTCTGTCTCCGAGGTAAGCGAGTAGCACAAAAGTCAACTCTCCTTGGGTTGAAACCTAAGGAAACAAAAGCGCAAGTCCGAATCAAGCTGACTGGATAATCATTTTAGTCCATTTTAATGGACAGTCGCTTCCTTGCCCAAAATCTGAATTCTTTGTCGGTGTCAGGGCTGACTGAAAATAATGCAATTTATCAGTCGTAATAAATTCTAAACTTATCGCGATTGTTTTGTGAAGTTATCGTACATTTTCTGTAAAAATGTTTTCTTCCAAAATAAAAAAAGTTACTATTGAATCAAGGAGGATATTACCCACATTTTATGAATAAACAATAAACTCAATGCCCGAATTTACTGTAGCTATTCGCACTTACAATCGTGAAAATTACTTACCAGCCCTGTTGGAAAGACTGCGATTACAGCGCGACACCGAAAATATCAATTGGGAAATTATTGTCGTCGATAATAACAGTACAGACAATACAGCAAAGATTATCCAAGACTATCAACGCAACTGGACTCAAGCATTTCCGCTCAAATACTTTTGTGAATCCCAGCCAGGAGCCTATTATGCAAGGCAACGCGCCATTCAAGAAGCTCAATCTCCTCTGATTGGCTTTCTAGACGACGATAATTTACCTGCATTAGACTGGGTAGCGAAAGCTTACTTATTTGCTCAGTCTCATCCCCAAGCTGGTGCTTACGGCAGTCAAATTCATGGGAAGTTTGAAGTTCCTCCACCGGAAAACTTTGAACGCATTGCTGGATTTTTGCCTATCGTTGAACGCCAACAAACCATTTGTTTCAATACCTACAGAGCCAAGGGAGTATTACCCCCCGGTGCTGGATTAGTCATTCGCCAACAGGCTTGGTTAGACTGCATCCCAAAATATTTGATTTTACAAGGACCAGTTGGTCAATCCTTAGCCGCAAAAGGTGAAGATATAGAAGCCCTTATCTATATGCAAAAAGCTGGCTGGGAAATTTGGTATAACTCGGAAATGCACATTGATCATTACATTCCCAAAACCCGCTTGGAAAAGCAATATTTACAGCAGTTTTTTGAGGGAATCGGCAGGGGTCGCCATCATACTCGTATGCTACGATATAAACGATGGCAACGTCCCTTTATGTTTTTCTTGTATCTGATTAACGATTTTCGTCGCCTCGCGATTCATTGGTTAAAATACCGCCGGGTTATGACGACTGATATCGTAGCTGCGAGTGAAATGTCATTGCTAGTTAATAGTTTAGCAAGTCCTTTCTATTTTAGAAAACGTTAGTTTTGGTACTAAAGTTAATTTTTTCTTAATTTCATGAACCAATCAACTCCCAAACATTCCCGAAAAAATCTAAAAGTAGGTGTAATTGCTAACGAATTTTTCGATCTATCTGTCAGTCGCATGGGCGGATTTGGCTGGGCGACACGGCAAGTGGCTAACTGCTTTAACGCTAACCCCAACTTAGGCGTGGAGATTGTCTTTATTGCGGGTGAATCCTACGCTCAATCTGGTCAACCCGATCCCCGAATTCATCAAACACCTCTCATCCTGCGCCAGCCAAATAAATGGGCTTATGCTCGTCGCATCTGGAGTGAAAAAATTGACTTAATCCTATCGATTGACTACCGCCCAAATTATCGCCCTTTATTTTGGCTGCTACCGCGCACACCTATCGTTCTTTGGGTACGTGATCCGCGTCCGCCAGAAGATGTCGAAAAAATTAACACAGTACGCATTCCAGGACAAGAAAATATGTTACCCTTAGGGCTAAAATGCTTTGACTGTACATCCTTTGCCGGAGTCGTTAACCAATCAAAATGGATGGGACGTCGGATTTTCTTTGCCACTCCTGCACCTTTTCTCAAAGATAAAGTTTTAGGAACTTACGGGGTACAACCGCCAGAAGTTTATTTTCTGCCCAATATTATTGATCTAGAACCAGGAGAGATTGTCAAAAGTGAACAACCAAGCGTCATTTTTCTAGCCCGCCTTGATCCCTATAAACGCCCTTGGATTTTTGCTGAATTAGCCCGCCATTTCCCGGATGTCGAGTTTATCTTTATGGGGCAACCTCATTTTCAAGGCAAGGGGGCTTGGCAACCCGATAACTTACCTGATAATGTGAAACTAATGGGTCATGTTCAAGGAGAGGAAAAAATTCGCCTTCTGGCTTCAGCCTGGGTCTTGGTTAACACCTCTATTCATGAAGGATTAGCTGTCAGCTTCCAAGAAGCACTCAAGTGTGAAACTCCTTTGTTAAGTTGTGTTAATCCTCAAGATGTCGTGTCTCGGTTCGGGATTTATGTGGGGCGTTGGGATGGGAGTGGGATGGACAGTATTCCTTTGTTTATTGACGGTTTGACTCGTCTAATCGAGGATCGGGAGTTACGAACTCGTTTAGGCAAAGAAGGTAGAGAATGGGTTCTAGCCAACCATAATCAATCTCAGTTTTTAGCCGCATTCTACGATTTGTGTAAACGAGCCAGAATTGCTCAATCCAAAATTAATACACTTTTAGGTAAATAAATAAGATAATTTCATCAGCAAAACCCCAAAGATATGACATTGCCTAATTTTTTAATTATCGGTACAGCAAAAGCGGGAACAACATCCTTGAATAACTATCTTGACGAGCATCCACAAATATATATGAGTCCTCGTAAAGAACTGAATTTTTTTGCGCTTGAAGGAGAACGCCAAGATGATTATTGTGGTAATTTTCAGGGAGATAGTGATACGCCTAATTTTATTACTAATCTTGAAACCTATTGTCGCTTCTTTGAAAAGGTTTCTAACCAAGTAGCAATTGGTGAAGCATCACCCCTTTATTTGCTGAGTCCAAAAGCACCGGAAATTATAAAGCACTATATTCCTGATGTCAAGCTGATCGCAATCCTGCGCGATCCGGTTGAACGAGCCTACTCTGACTTTTTATTTAATTTGAGTAGAGGCGCTGAACCAATTGCTGATTTTTCCCAAGCAATCGCAGCCGAATCCGAGCGAATTTGTCAGAACTATTGGTTTCGTTGGCATTATAAACAAAGAGGGTTTTATTCTGCTCAGTTGAAGCGCTATTTCGACAGATTTTCTAGCCACCAAATTAAAGTCTATCTTTATGAAGATTTTCAAGCTGACTCTGTTTCTGTATTAAATGATATTTTTATTTTTTTGGGTGTAGATGATAATTTTTGTCCCAATATTTCGCAAAAATACAATGTTACTTCTATTCCTAAAAATAGAACGCTTAATAAGTTTCTCGATCCTCGGAGCCCAACCAGTACATTTTTGCGTAAATTTGTGTCACCTGAATTACGTAAGTCGGTAAAATCCAGATTATTAAACTTTAACCGTCGTCCCAAGCCTCCGCTGCTTCCAGAGGTTCGCAAACAACTGATAGAAGAGTATCGAGAAGACATATTGAAGCTTCAAGAGCTTCTTGATAAAGATTTAACAAGCTGGTTAACCGTTTGAGGTAAAAGTTATGCATCATCCCTTGGTTTCTGTGGTAATTTCAACTTATAATCGGCTGGAATTTCTCAAACAAGCTGTCGCTAGCGTTGAAGCCCAAGACTTTAAAAATTGGGAACTTCTGATTGTCGATGATGCTTCTGAAGACGAAACTTGGACGTGGCTAACCACCAGAAATCAACCTAATATTAGGATATTTAAGCAACCCGAAAATCATGAACGTTCGGCAGCACGGAACCGAGGCTTAAAAGAGGCTAGAGGAGAGTTGATTATGTTTCTAGATGATGATGATTTACTGCGTCAAAATGCTTTAACTAATTTAGCCAAACCTTTGGTAAAAAATAAAAACCTTGTCGCTTCAGTGGGTGCAAGATGGAAATTTAAAGCGGGTGACTATGCCCTGAAAATAGAACATCCCATCATTTATGTAGAGAAATTCATTTGGTCGGAATTATTAGCGGGTTGGTCTTCCATTTCGGGTCAGAATTTATACCGAACAACGGTTGTTAGAGAAGTGGGGGGTTATCGACCCGATCTGATCATCTGTGAGGATAGGCAACTTTGGCTGAAAGTGGCTAAATTGGGTAAAGTTGCTCTGATTCCAGATATTGTGCTGGATTACCGCGTTCACGGTAAACAGTGGCGACCGAAAAATATAGAAGAACTTAGAGAAAAAGTGTTTCAGGAGTTTATTGATAGCCTTCCGGCTACAGAGCAACCCAAGGGAAACCGGATTCGAGAAAGCGCTCGTTTGTCGCAAAGCGCGGAAAATGAGTATAGAAAAGGGAACTATAGAACGGCTTGGCAGAGTTATTTAAAAGCGTCTAATGTTGCACCAGAACTGGCTTTCTCTCCGTTGACTGGTCTTCCATTAATTCGCGGTCTAGTTAAGTCAATCCTGCGTCCTATGCTGCCGAAATAGGCTAAGTTATTAATGAAAAAAATAATTCTTATTTATCGCGACCAACTGTTACCTTATTCAGAAACGTTTATTCCGGCTCAAGTTGAAAGTTTTACGTCTTATCAAGGTTTCTACGTTGGTTCTTCCTATCTTCCTAGTGCTAAATCTATGGTACTCAAGGAAAACTGCATGGTTTTGGATGATGAAAAACCTTTACCCGGTTTGTGGAAGACAGCGTACAAATTAGCTGGCGTACTGCATCCGAATTGGCTGAGGCGAATCAAAAATTTATCACCTAGCTTAATTCACGCTCATTTTGGCTTGGATGGCGTTTTAGCATTACCTTTAGCTCGGAAGTTAGGTGTTCCGCTAGTTGTAACATTCCACGGCTATTATGCAACAGCGGAAATCGAAGTAAGCGGAAAAACGTGGTATGACTATGGGGAAGATTTTGTCAAGCGGCGGGGTCAGTTTTTTCGGGAGTTTTATGGGAGAAGGCGCAAGACCCTTTTTCGGGAAGCCGATTGTTTGATTGCCGTTTCCCAGTTTATCCGTTCTCAACTGATAGAAAAAGGATGTCCAGCGGAAAAGATTAAAGTTAATTATATTGGCATTGATGTCGATAAATTTATACCAGATTCCCAGGTTCAGCGAGAATCAACAGTTTTATTTGTGGGGCGTTTAGTTGAGAAAAAAGGGTGCGACTATTTAATTCGGGCAATGGCTGAAGTGCAAAAAATTAGACCCGATGTCGAGTTAGTGATGATTGGCGATGGTTCTCTGCGCCAGCGTTTAGAAACGTTAGCGAAAAAGGGATTAAGTCGCTACCGTTTCCTGGGAGTACAAGCACCAGAAACGGTTAAAATGTGGATGAATTGTGCTTCTGTACTCTGTGCGCCAAGTATCACGACTGATCACGGAGAGACAGAGGGACTGCCGATAGTTATCTTAGAAGCCATGGCAATGGGATTACCTGTGGTGAGTTCTTGGAGTGCGGGGATTCCTGAAGCTGTGGTAGATGGCGAAACAGGTTTTCTGGTTCGAGAAAGGGATTGGGAAAATCTGGCAAAATCTATCTTGACTCTGGTGCAGGATACACCGATGAGGGAAGCGTTTGCGATCGCGGCACGTCAGCGCGTAGAACAACGATTTAGTCTGCAGCGGAACACGGCTTGCCTGGAACAGGTATATACTAGTATCTTGGGTTAATTGACGAGCCGGAAACGTTGCTATAAGTTCTTTTCGGCGTATTTTTTAACCAGGAAGGCGCGAAATGTCGTCAAATGCCAAAAAGCGAAAGAAAAAAAACTTTGCTAGCTTTAATACCACAGAAGCTTACAAGCAATTAAGCATCAGTGAATTACTACCCTGGAATATTGATAGTAAACCTATTACACCCAGTCCCTTTTTCCAAGAACGCTGGGCTAGATTACAATATTTTGATTTACAAAAGTATGAAGAATCGGCTCTCCCGTACTTAGAGTGATAATAAAGTCTTATGAATTAAGCTAAAGTCCCAGGGTGTAATGCTTGTAGGTTGGGTTGACAAAGGAAACCCAACTAATCCAGCTTAAAAGCTAGGTTTTCCTCAAATCAAGCCAATCGTCACACACATAAGTAAAATTTATCACACCATGTACGGGAGAGCCGGGTTGCTGCGCTATATTTTTCAGCGATGTGAACAAAATTTGCATTAAGATAGGATGTTGGATTGTATAGCAACCGCCACAACGGTTAGGACAGTCAATCACCAAATTTTTGCCATCCGCAAGACAAATCCTGGTAGCACTGGCTCACCGCTGACTGTTTCAGGATTCTCCAAGATTTCCGGTTCTTGATTGGGGCGGTAGATATAAACGTTTCTGTTTTTGCGGTCGATCAACAAGCCGAGTAATGTACCATTGTCAATATATTCCTGCATTTTCTTTCGCAATCCACTAAGGGTATCGCTCTGAGAACGCAACTCAATTACGAAATCTGGACAAATCGGTGCAAAAGAGGCTTTTTGTTCCTCACTTAAGGCATCCCAGCGCTCTAGTTTAATCCATGAAGCATCGGGGGAGCGGGTTGCTCCATTGGGTAAGGTAAAGCCAGCGCTGGAGTCAAACACTTCACCCGTGCCATCTTGTTCTGCCCAGTTCGCAACTTGTTGAGCAATTTTCATGTTGCGATTCCCTGTATCTGAAAAGGCTGGTGGCATAATAATAACTTCCCCACTGGCAGTACGCTCGATTCTCAAATCGCGATTGGCTAGACAGAATTCGTAGAATTGTTCAACACTAATCGATTTGAGAGCAGGAAAATTCACCGTCAGGGGGACACTTTGGGTTTGAATTAGCAGCGTCGTCATTATTTTTCCTCAGTTGGTTTCGTCTAGCTCAAAACTTAAATGTTAGCGCAATCGCATTTCTTTTCTTTTTTCTTCTGGGAGGTTCGCGGGTTTGATGGTTAAAGCGACAGGTGTAATATCTGAGGAATCCTCAATCCAATCATCCAATTGCCGCAACAACGCTACCCCTACTAAGGATTCACAATATACAATTGCTCATTAGCTTACCCTTTTGAGCCACTTTGTCAAGTCAAAATCCCAAAAAAATCATGTTAGTCGCCAAAAAGTTCAACCGCACAGACAGGAACTGGCTCACAACTATAAGTTGGTTAATCTGAGGCAACGTCTCCTTACTCGCCATCAATACCCAGTGAGTTGATATCAAGTGCGTCTTTTGACTGACGCAGGACTTACGTCGCTACACCACATATCGTGGCAAAGGTGTGTTACGCTACGCTAACACACCCTACACATAGAGTTTTTGTGTAAGTCCAATGACGAAAACTTTAACGGAGCCATATTGTGTTAGCTGATCAGACGATTGCCCGGACTTGATGTAGTCAGCCTGAAGAATACGAAAATCAGATTCTTTTTATTCCTTTTTCTTGAAAGCTGTCTCTGGCAACACATACTCGACAGTTACATCCTCCGTATTACGCAGAATTAAAGCACGATTGCTACTGTTGGATAAATCAAGATTTTTTAACGATGATTTGACTACATTTTCCAAAAGAATACTGCCAATAGCAGATATATTTTCAGTTGAATTGAGCGATTTTTCCCGGAGTGTAAACCCGCTCAAATGGATATCCTGAATCTGATTCTGATCAGACTCCGCTTTTTCGGTCAAAGGATGTTCATGGGGTCGAATGACCAGAACAGCTTCTGTCTCTGTTTCACTAATATGCGCTTGTAAAATCGTTCGCCGCATTCCTTGCCCTTTAATAATCGTGTGACTGCGATTAATTTCAATGGGATAAAATAAATCAATTTCACCAATGGGTAAATTAATCTGTACTGGGTCTTCACCAGACAGACGATTAATTAACGCCTGGAGGGATTTGGCATCATCTTTACCATCATTGGGAATAATTCCATGATCAATCGCTTCAATAATTTGAGGGGGAACCGATTGACTCATCGCCCAGCTACTGTTTGACCATAAACCTGCCACATCTTGCAAGGGACTGAGCAGGCTGGCAAACCAACATAAAATAATCACAAAGCCAAATAACTGGGAGACATAAAGAAAACGAGACACACTTACTTTCACTAACCGTTCCCAACCTGATCCGGCGGCGGAGATACTTTGATTCCCTCGATTCGACCACTTTTGTTGGGCAAGGTTCATCTGAGTCCAGATTTTGATAATACAGGAACTCCATTGGGCGATTAAAAAGACGGGTAAATGAATCGGTTTAAGCCGAGATTGTCGTCCCCAGAAAATGATGGTTAAAATTATCGGTCGAGTACAAAGAATCCAACATAGAATTAGTCCAGCGGCTAACCAATACCCTTGAACTAAACAAATTGATAACGAACCCGGCGTTATTAGAGTCGTCCAGTAACTAATCCGTTGATCCAGGAGACAATACCACATAAACCATCCCGCCTTACCTGGACCCAATCCGATCGCGCGATCGCTGTTCCGCAACATATTCCCATACCAGCGGCGCATATTCTGGTAAGCGCGATCCATTAATGACCCAGAAATCGTCTCAATGGAATAGACAATCACATCGGGGATATACAACATATCGTAACCCCGGCGCAGTAACCAATACCAGGTGGTTTTATCGTCGCCGGAAAGGAATTTAAACTGTCCCCACAACCAATCATCCAACGTATCCAGTTCTAACTGATCCGCAAATGTGGGATGCAGCGCCGCCTCCGCCCGAAATAGAGAAAAGCGTCCCGTCAAACACATCACTTTTTGCGACAGGGACACAGAACACATTTGATAATGACGCTGGGATAGGCGTAAATGTAACCACTCAGAAAATAGATACGATCCCTCAACAATGGGTAACTCATCTGTTGTCAGCGCCCCCATTTTGGGAAATAGGCGAAAAAATGGCAAACAGCGACGTAAGGTTCCAGGTGTCAGTTCAGAATCGCCATCCATTAAACCAACAACGGCATTTTGGGGTAGATTTAAACGCGCTAATTCTCGTAACCCATCCGCCATGGCTTTGCGCTTCCCTTCCCCGGTTTGTACCATTTGGATTAGGCGAATACAACTGAGTTCCGGATCAACGGATTTAAGTACCTTTAAGATGGCAGTATTTTCCTCATCACTGCTACTGGTAACTAGCAGCGTCAGGGGGTGAGAGAGGCTTTGGGCTTCTTGGGCGATGACTCGGAAGACTCGTTCCGTGATCCAAGGTTTTTCCTTATAGGTTGGGACTAATAAGCAAACAGGCGGTAACTTGTCAAGGGGAATGCGATCGGCTTGTTTGCGCCACCGGGGAAAAACCCAATGTAGATAAATCCGAGAACGAATCACTTGCAGCGCCCACCATGACCATCGCCAAATGCCGATCAGCCCCATACTAATTAAACCGGATATGCCTAATAGGTCTAATTGTTCTGGGTTACGCAGCAGGTAGAAGCCAATAAAACCGAAGGCGGAAAGACACAGCAGGGCGAACCAATTGAGATAGGACGAGATGTTTTGCCAACGAAATAGTCGAGTCATAGAGTTTTTGGATGTAGAGACGTGCCATGGCGCGTCTTTAATTGTGTGTAGGGGCGGGTTTCACTACTATCATTTGTCACCTCACCTAGATGTAACTAAACCCGCCCTGACCGAGTGAGATTACGGTTATCATGTTTTACCTCACAAAAGATGTAACTAAACCAAGACTTACGCAGCCACACCATAAGTAGTCGGACAAAAGAAAACGGTACTGTATTAAGTTTGGCAAATCGTCCTCAAACCCTTACTGTTCCCTGTTCCCTGTTCCCTGTTCCCTAATCTCAACCGTTAACTTTAATTGTGTCCACCCACTTATATATTGGTTAAGGTGCGTTACGCTACGCTAACACACCCTACCTATAGAGCCTTTGCGTAAGTCCTATAAACCTGCAATCAAGGGAATACAGACAAAAAAAATTGAGATATAAATCCCAATTCAACGATTACCAAAAAGTTTCTTAGGAAACGTTAGCCTCGCTGCTTGTCCCAATCCACAGAACTGTTGGGAATTCTCATGTTGCGGCGGCGGTGGAATCCGCACAGTAATCCGCGTCAACGGTTGTCCCACTAATTTAGGCGGAATCGCAGGCTGTAGGGCTTGAACCTGGGTCAACTTATTAAGCTGCTGCATATTACTAATTGGCTGAATCAGGTCAATTTCACCCTTGACAGTTTTGGCATAACCTGCTAACCCTACAGTCACAGGTTTATCGGTATTAATTGAACTAGCTTGTTCAGCGCTAACCACGGTTTCTACCCACAGATTATTGCAATCAAGCAACGTAACAATTGGTTCTAACTGATTAACCTGTTCGCCTTGTTCCCGTTCCGCTGTGTAGACAACACCCGCAAAGGGCGCTGACACATTTTGCACTTTCCGTTCGCTTTGTAATTGTTTGAGATCATTAACCAGAGAAGGGGCATTTTTTTGGAGAGACTGGCTGTTATTTAGCTGCTGCTTGAGTTTTGCCAATTGAGCTTCCATCGTATTTACCACGACCGATTGCTGTTGTATCGTCTGCTGCAAACTAATCCGTTGATCGGACAGAACCCCGCCCATAATATTATTGCGATTACTGCGAGCAATACCCGCTTGGGCAGCATTGACTGCCTTTTGCGTCGCATCCAAGACAGATTGGGCTTGTTGGACTTCGGCTTGTGCCGATTGCCAGACTAAGCGCAACTGATCGGTTTCCTGTGCGGATACACCCCCTGCTTCTAATAGGGTTTGATACCGTTGGTAATCTAATCGGGCAGCTTCAGCTTTTGCCTGTGCCCCTTGAACTACAGCTTGCTGTTCTTTAATCGACTCTAAGCCCAGTTCTACATCCACTTGGCGCACCGCCTGATCTCGACGTTCTAGCTGCTGTAACTGCGTTTTCAGTAATGCTAGGGACTGTTTCGCCGATGCTAGCTGAGTTGCATTCACCTGAATCTGTCCTTGTAATTCGAGACTTTCAAGCTGATTGCGGATTTGTTCTTGTTCTTGGGCGCGTTCTAGGCGGAGTAGGGCTTCTTGTTCTTGGGGACTGGGTTCTTGGCTAATCCGGGCGAGAAGTTGTCCTGATTTCACAACCACCCCGGGTTGGGCGTAAAATGCTTGAATATTTCCCGTAGTTGGCGCTTGTAGCCGCACAATTCGCCCGTTAATCGTGCTACCGTCTACAACTAAGTGACTGAGGCGATAGCCAATGGAGGCAATCCCCACACCAACTGCCCCTAATCCCAGCACCACAAACCCCGTTCCCACCAGGAAACGCCAGGATTGAGTAGATTTTTGGACTTCAGCCGTGGGTGAATCCTGTTCCTCTTCAGGGCGAACCAGTTCCGTCCAATCGGGTGCTGGACTAGGGGTTTTAAGATGGTGTCCTTGAACTAAGTCAATCCCGACTTCTTCCACCAGTGAGAGGGTAACCGCATCGCTGACAAATTTAGCCGCCACCTGACTCAGCGCCTGAATGCCTTCGAGAATGGCTTTGGTTAAGACACGACTACTCGGTTCTGTTTTTAGCCGTTGGATGAGTTGACCATCCACTTTAACCAAATCAACCGCTAGTTGTTGGCATTGAAACAGCGTTAATTCGCGACTGGCAAAGTTATCCAGAACGATCGCACAACCGAGACTTTTGAGTTCGCGGACAAATGCCCGAATTGTGGGAAAATCTTTGGCGATGGTTGATTCGGTTAGCTCAAAACTCAGTTGCTTGGGGTCAACTCCTGACTGATCCAGAAGTGTTTCAATATATTCGATTAGTTCAAAGTTATTTAATCCCTCTCCTGAAAGATTAATCGACAAGCATCGATCCGGCTGTTCCGCTAAGAGTTCTATCGCCTTGCGAATGACGGCGCGATCAGCCTTTTGCAGTTGTCCTTTATCCGACAACGTGGGTAAGAATTCCTGGGGTAAGTGCAGATTTCCGGCTTCGTCTCGCCAACGCAGGAGTATTTCATTGTGTAATACCGCACCAGTCTGAGTTTGATAAACGGGCTGAAACCACAGTTCTAATTTCCCGGTACTGAACGTATCCATTTGAGCGAGGACAGACTCTGGCGAGTGTAAGGTCTCTAGCAGCATAAATTAAGTTCAAGCAGGTAGATACAAATCAAGCACCGAATTAATATCTCTGACGGAAAAATTGCCATAAAATTCCCCTCAGAAACCTCCCAGCAACGTTGTGCCAGGTTACAGCCTCACTTCGATCCGTGAGGATCGAGCGACAACCTTTGAGCCAAAATAAATTTGGCAGTTTTGTTAGCGAATCAGCTAAAACTCTTGAGGTATGGCACGTCAACGCTCAAATCCTGCACCCTAAACCGCGTTGGTTTGCCCAAGATCTAGTTGTGTTAAGAAAGTTCAACTAATATCATAACCACAGGCAAGAGCGATTGTCAGGGGTTGGGCGTTGAATTTGTCTCAATTTCACGTCCTGAAAGGAATTAAGCGATTTTAAGCATGGCGAAGACTTGCCAGTATGAGTTTCAATGTAACATGGTAGAGCTTGCTACTTTACCCCACTAAGCTTACGCGATCGTTACTATTCTGAAACACCTATGAGAATTCTAGTTACAGGTGGTGCTGGTTTTATTGGTTCCCATCTTGTTGATCGGTTAATGGAAGCAGGTCATGAAGTTCTCTGTCTGGATAACTTCTATACTGGCACCAAGCGAAATATCGTCAAATGGCTGAATCATCCTTACTTTGAACTGATTCGCCACGATATTACGGAACCGATTCGCGTCGAGGTTGACCAAATTTACCATCTGGCTTGTCCCGCTTCGCCGATACACTATCAGTACAATCCTGTCAAGACGATTAAAACCAATGTCATTGGTACCCTCTATATGTTGGGGTTAGCCAAGCGGATAGGGGCGAGATTTTTATTAGCCTCAACCTCGGAAGTCTATGGTGATCCGGAAGTTCATCCTCAACCCGAAGAATACCGAGGAAATGTTAATCCAATTGGACCCCGCAGTTGTTATGACGAAGGGAAGCGAGTGGCGGAAACACTGGCGTTTGATTACCATCTGCAAAATGGTGTAGAAATTCGGGTCGCCCGTATTTTTAATACCTACGGATCTCGGATGCTGGAAAATGATGGGCGAGTTGTGAGTAATTTTGTGGTGCAAGCGTTAAAGGGTGAACCTCTAACGGTGTATGGCAAGGGTTCACAAACTCGCAGTTTCTGTTATGTGTCGGATTTAGTTGAAGGATTAATTCGGTTGATGAATAATGAGCATACCGGACCGATTAATCTGGGGAATCCGGATGAGTATACAATTTTACAACTGGCTCAAGCGGTGCAACAAATGGTCAATCCGGATACAGAAATTATCTTTAAGGATTTACCGAAAGATGACCCGCAACGTCGCCGTCCGGATATTACGAAAGCGAAGACGTTATTGGGTTGGCAACCGACTATACCTTTACAGGAGGGGTTAAAAACGACAATAGCAGATTTCCGCGATCGCTTAACGGCTGAAGGGGATTCCCTGGTTTCCCGTTAAGCGACTACAGTATTAACTTAAGGGGACTTGCTAGCACACGAATTAATCCGCTAGATAGCCCTGAGTCCTACCATCTACCAGAGAGGATCAGCTCATGCGCGTTTGTGTTATTGGTACTGGATATGTTGGCTTAGTAACCGGGGTGTGCTTAGCCCATATCGGACACCATGTTATCTGTGTGGATAACAATGAAGAAAAAGTCAAATTAATGAAATCCGGGCAGTCGCCCATCTATGAACCGGGATTATCTGAACTGATGCAAGCTTGCAGTAATGCGGGCAGTTTGGAGTTTACCTCAGATTTGGCGAGGGGTGTCGCTCATGGCGAGATTTTGTTTATTGCGGTGGGAACGCCAGCATTACCCAATGGTGAAAGTGATACTCGCTATGTGGAAGCCGTAGCCCGTGGGATCGGTAATCACCTGAATGGGGGCTATAAGGTGATTGTGAATAAGTCAACGGTGCCAATTGGTTCTGGGGATTGGGTACGAATGATTGTCATGGATGGTGTCGCTGATCTCCAGAAGTCCTCTGGAGGTACGACGTCAGACACAAGCGTTGAGTTTGATGTGGTGAGTAATCCGGAGTTTTTGCGGGAGGGATCAGCGATTTATGATACCTTTAACCCCGATCGCATTGTGTTGGGCAGTAATAGCGATCGCGCTATTTCGATGATGCAGGAACTCTATGCGCCGATTGTGAAGCGGGAACCTGCTGAAGATAAATCCCTACCTCCGGTTCCGGTAGTGGTGACGGATTTGAGTTCAGCGGAAATGGTGAAATATGCTTCCAATTCCTTTCTAGCCACCAAAATTAGCTTCATTAACGAAATCGCCAATATCTGCGATCGCGTGGGCGCGGATGTGACTCAAGTCGCCCAAGGGATTGGTTTAGATACTCGCATTGGTGGTAAATTCCTGCAAGCGGGGATTGGTTGGGGCGGTTCCTGTTTTCCCAAGGATGTCTCCGCCTTGATTCATACAGCGGATGATTATGGGTTTGATGCTCAACTGTTGAAAGCAGCGGTAAGTGTCAATCAACGTCAGCGTTTAATTGCGGTGGAAAAACTCCAGCAAGAACTCAAAATCCTCAAAGGTAAAACAGTAGGATTGTTGGGATTAACCTTTAAGCCGGATACGGATGATATGCGCGATGCTCCCGCATTGATTCTGATTGAAAATCTCAATCGGTTAGGTGCAAAAGTGAAGGCTTATGATCCGATTATTTCATCGAGTGGGATGAGTCACGGTATATCCGGGGTGCAGGTAGAAGGTGATCCCGATCGCTTGGCAGATGGCTGTGACGCTTTGGTATTAGTCACCGACTGGGAACAATTCCAGAGTCTGGATTATGGCAAGATGGCAAAGCTGATGCATAATGCAGTCTTAATTGATGGTCGTAATTTCCTTGATCCTAAAGTGTTAGAAGACGCTGGGTTCCGCTATGTCGGAGTTGGGCGTTAATTTTTCTAAGTGTTGATTGATAGGGGTGGGTTTGGTTGTTTCCCTTCGCGTGACATCCTCCAGCACTCTAATCGCAGATTAGAGTGCTGGGTTAAGCTGTTCGGCATTTAAACCTTAATGTCAATAATGACGAAAGCCTTGTAGTGCGAGCATCTTGCTCGCTACTAATACCCAATTTAAATGCATGACAGCTTATAAGTAGGTGGACATAATTAACGTGAACGGTGAAGAACTCGCGAGAGCGAGAAGCAAGCTACGTCATTCGTCATTTGTCATTCGTCCTTTGTAAGTGTAAGGGTTTGATATCATGTCCGCCGAAATAACCCTTAAAAATTAATGCGACGATAGATTTCAGACAGGGGAACTTCTATGTTTAAACTGTGCAGGACGATCACCTGCTCAAGGTTAGAGTACACTTGCCACAGCCAGCGATCATTACTGCTAGGCTCAAGATTATGATACTGCTCAATGTAGGGTTCAGCTTGGCTCACCAGCAGATATTCACAAAAACTAGCAAGAGAACGATATTTTCTGAACTTTTCACCTCGATCATAGGCTTCCGTAGAAGGCGATAGAACTTCGACAATCAGGAAAGGATTGAGAATTTCATCATTGCGCTCACCATTGAACTCTGGGAAGCCATTAACCACCATCAAATCAGTATAAGTCCCACACTGATATTCAGGAATCCAAACTCGCAAGTCGCTGTTATACCAACGAAAATCGGTATCTCTGAGCAAAAACCCCAAGTAAATTAATAAGTTGCTAGCGATCGCACTATGGGCTTCAGAACCTCCCGACATTGTAATAATCTCACCGTTGCGGTATTCATGACGTTCCGGGTGGGTTTCTTCCATCGCCCGATACTCGTCTAGCGTGAGGCGAGTTGTTCCTACATCTGGGGAACTGGTTTGAGCAAAGACCACAATCAGACCTCTTGAATCATTACATCCTTACCTCTAATCTAAAACGATTGAACGCACCCCAGCTAATCCAGCTCTCGGACAAAAGACATGGCAGTATCGACAACGAGAGTGTGATAAATCGGCGTAAGTAAAATGAAAATGGCTATCCCCTTGCCCTGCGATCGCTTCTTTAAGCTGAAGTTCCCCCCGTCCAGATGTACTAAGTAGTCTGACAAAAGTAAAGTTAACGGTGGAGATTAGGCAACAGGCAACAGGTAACAGGCAACAGCAAGGGTTTGAGGCTTGTTAACATTTCTTAGTAAAGTGAACAGAATTGTATGTTCAGATACTCACACCCAGGCTAAAGCCTTATCCCCTGATTCCCCTTGGCAAATTCTTTCAATATGTTAAAACTGAGAAGTTAAGGCGTAGTTGTAGAGGAATGCTCACTTGCCACTCCAATTCCCCAAAGGTTATGGAGGCTCTCTTAACGGACGCATTAAACTAGATAGGGACTGGTGATTCATCCCGCGCTGAATGAAAAATGACAGCCGAGGGAACCTATCGCCAGATTAGCTAGAAATGAGTCAGGGGTGCAATTTTCGCTCTTCAAGCGAAAAATCCGTGAAAATACGGTCTACGAAATGAGTACCCATTCGGTAAAGTCAAAGTATCTGCATCTGTTATAGTGTTGCACTCGCCAACACCGTTAGCTGATTGAACCTTTGATCAGATCAAAGGAGGTTGATGAGAACGCGATCGCTGTTTCGGCAACGAGCGCAGGAATAGTCACTCAAGGCTTCGGGCGCTCAATGCCTTGTACCTTTGAGTGAAATGACTAGGGGACGGATTCAGGCTTTGCCCAAACCGTTCTATTTACAGCTAAACGTTTCTCGAATTAACTCCCTTGAATTGTTTAGTCAACTATCATTGACTCGGCAAAATTTTCGGGTGAGGATTAGTTCGTAGGTGAACGGTTGCGCCAAGAGTACCCTAAAAAAATATGGTGGGAATTGACCTGTCAATTTTCTGGAATTCAGACGTAACCGAGTGGTTTTAGCTAAAGCAGGTGGATGTTTATAATCAAAAAGCGTCACTGGCTATCCTCCATTATCTATAAGACAAGATTCAACCTTCATTCAACCAAGGTTATATGAATCGCCAAGGACTAATTCCTTTGCTAAAGTGGCGACAGGGTGCAGGGCAAACATCAATCGGTCAAACGAACTCCGGTAATGAACTTAATAGTCCCTGATTCTCAACGATTCGGCTTGCTTAAGCCGCTGCTATGGATTAATCTGCTTAGTATTGGATCACTTATTGTTTTCTGGACGCTAGGATTACTTGAAATTAAACCCGCTCAGGCGACTCTACCTGGCTCAGAAGTCGCCAATCGGCAAGATATTGGAGAAGAAAAACCGTCCGGTGATTTCCAATTATCTCTGAATCAAGCCGATCGCCTGCATAAACCGGGTTCTGAACTAAACGAACATCCAGATCCAGCGTCCGTCTCTGCCCAAAAGGTGGAGTATGTCTCAAGACGAGATACTACTCTATCGACAAGCCTGAATTCTAACCCTTCAGTCGTAGCTGTTGAACCCAATGCTATAGCGGCGAAAACGAATGCAACGCTTGACCAAACCGTTCCAGTAAGACACGAGGAACAACAAAATAACGACAATAGTTCCGCCCCCATCGATAGGGCAAAAGATAGGGGAACAGCAAGAACAGAAGACGTAGAAACTAGAGCGTATTCCAACCGTATTGCTTCCCCCATCCCCAATCCCCCGATTCAAGCCAGTCTATCAACTCAGTCGGGTTTATCAGAACTCGCTTTAAACTCTGCTCACCAACCCTTGACGATTCAGGAAGACCCTCTGACTCCCGAATTGTCCTCTGATCAGAATTGTCACGATTCAACCACCTGTAACCAACCCCTTGCCATTGAAACCTCAGTCCGGTTTAGGGATACCTTCGACGTAAAGGTGGCGCAGCTTCCAACTCTGTTACAAAATTCATCTCCCCTTCCTGTACCGACAAACTCTATTCCTCTGGGTTCTACGGGATCTAACTCAGGACAGCTTCCTGCCTTTCCCACTCTCATTTCACCGAATGTGCAACCCCAGGGCGTGAATCCCTACAGCCAAACTTGGGGACAGCCCTCTTCCTTTACTCAAACACCCAACACCATCCCCACACCCGGTACTGGGGCGGGGATGAGTCCCAACTCCTATACCCAAACCTGGGGACAGTCCCTTTATGGAACCCAAACGCCTACGGTTATTCCTATGCCCGGTACTGGGGCGGCTATGGGTAACAATCCTTATAACCAACCTGGGGGACAGTCTCTTTATGGAACCCAAACGCCTACGGTTATTCCTATGCCCGGTACTGGGGCGGTTATGGGTAACAATCCTTATAATCAACCTGGAGGACAACCCTCGTATTTTGTCCCCACTCCTAACTTTATTCCTGTGTCAACTCAGGGCTTTCCTGGGGGAGCAAATCCTTACAACCCCGCCGGGGGACAAGTTCCTTATCTGCCTCAAACCGTAATCTTGGTTCCCGTGCAAACCATGGGAATGCCTCTAGGGGGTAATAACTACAATCCAGCCGGGGGACAAGTTCCTTATCTGCCTCAAACCTTTATCCTCGTGCCAGTACAACCCATGGGAGTCCCGATGGGGGCAAATCCTTATAACGTTGGCGGGGGGCAGGTTGCTTACATTCCCCAAATGCCCCAAGTTGGGTCAATGCCACCCACTCAGACTCCAGTTGGGTTTAATCCCTATAATCCCGGTGCAGGACAGTTTTATTCCTTACCCCAAAATCAAGCCGTCCAACCCGTACCGATTAACCAAAATCCGCAAAATTTTAATGGCTATAACCCAGGTGTAGGACAGGTTTCCTACCTACCGCAAAACCAAGCCATCTTACCTGCACCTGTTAATCCCAATTCCCAAAATTTTAATGGTTATAACCCAGGGGCAGGGCAATTTTATGCCTTACCCCAAAACCAAGCCCCTTTACCCGCACCCGTTAACCCAAATTCCCAAAGTTTCAACGGTTATAACCCAGGTATAGGACAGGTTTCCTATTTACCGCAAAATCAAGCTCTTTTACCCGCACCCGTTAACCCAAATTCCCCAAATTTTAACGGCTATAACCCAGGTGTAGGACAGGTTTACACCCAGCCGCCAACGCAAGCCGCATTACCTCCACGGGTTAATCCCAATGTCAATCCATTGAATGGGACGAATTCAGTCGCACAGTCTCCTTTTGTCTCACCCAATCCAGGCGTTGTACCCGGTACTCCTAACCCAAACCTGCCCCCTCCAGTGGCGACTCCGGCTCAGGAGTTTGACCCAACTCAGCCCAATCAACCCCCATCTTCCCTGCTACGCAGTACAGCATTGCGAGATCCCACCTTACAGTTCCAAGGAACTTATGTGGTGCAGGGTGACTCCTCTGTGGCGAGGGCGCGGTTGGCTGGCGTCTATCCTCTAACTCCCAAGGCGCTATTTGCTGCTACGTTAGATTTAACCAGCGAAGATAGTGGTTTAGCCGATTCTCCCAACCAAGGATTAAACATTAATGAACTCTATTTTGCTACCGCTCCGTTTACCGATTTGCCGAATTTGCGTTTTGTACTCGGTCAACTCGATTTAACCTCTTACTTTGATCGCAATAGCTTTGCTAAAGATGGCGTCACCCATTTCTTTAATCCGGTTTTTCAAACCAATCCAGCCTTAAGTGCCACCGGAATTTCTTCTCGTCCTGGCGTCTTGGTCAATTGGACATTAACTGACAATATTGAAGCGAAAGCGGCGGCGTTTTCATCATCGGGAAGTATTGGTGATTTTGCCTTAGATGGATTTGCTGGAGAAGTGGGTTTGCGCTATGGCAATGGCATTATTCGCGGCACCTATGCCACCGATCGCGACGCGGGTTCAGATACAGGATTTAACGAAATTTTCTCCATCGCACGCGGGGACAATAATGTGGGACTGGAAGAAGATGATCGGGAAGAGGCGTATGGTCTCAATGCTGAATACTTTATCCCGGATTGGAATATGGGCATCTTTGGTCGCTATGGTCGGTATATTAACCGAGAGATTGACGAAGCCGCGACGACCTATAGTTTTGGCGTTAGCTTTTTGGATGTATTTACCCAAAACGATCGCCTAGGTTTAGGCTATGGTCAGGAATTATCAAATAATCAAGGAGAAGAAAATCCCGACGTTTTAGAACTATTCTATGATTTCCGATTCTTACCCAATCTCCGTCTAGGATTTACTATCCAACAACGGAATAACTTCTCCGAAACCGATGTCGGTGTCCGCGTAAAAACCGAATTTGATGTGATTCCCATAGATTGAAGAGAGATGAGGGAGATGAGGAAGATGAGGAAGATAGGGGAGAGAATTTACATAAGACGAATGACGAATGACAAATGACAAATGACAAATGACAAATGACAAATGACAAATGACAAATGACAAATGACTAAACTCATTGGATTAGGATTAGCTGGATTAGCCATTAGCACACCGATGGTGTACACCATCCCGGCTGTTCATGCCCAAACCGTACCCACAGCCGTTCGCGAAGCCTTTTCCCTGTTGAGTCAGGGACGAGTCCAAGACGCGATCGCGGCATTTGAGGCAGCGGTACGGCGCTATCCGGATTCGGTGGATGCCAAGTTAGGGTTAGCGATCGCGCATCGACGACAGGGGAATCTTGACCAAGCCTGGAATGCTTATCAACAAGTATTGGCACAAGACCCCACCAATGAATTAGCCTTAAAATCAGTGGGTCTATTCGGTACCTATCGATCTGAATGGCAAGTTCAGGGAATCGAAGCCCTCACCACATTGCTGAATCTCAATCCCAACGATATCGAAGCCCGGGGTTTGCGAGCCCAACTCTACGGCTTTCAGCAACGGTTTGCTGAAGCTTTGGCGGATTATCAAATTGTCCTACAAGGAAATCCCCCGCCCAATATTTTGCTGGGGGCGGCGGAAACGTTTACCAATAGCGGTAACCCCGAACGGGGATTGGAACTGTTTAACCGTTACCTGGCGACAGGAGGACAAATTACTGGGTATCCTGCCCTGGCTTACGCCCGCGCCTTACAAGAAACCGGAAATCCGGCGGCGGCTGTCCAGATTCTGGAAGGACAACTGCGATCGCCCCAACTCCTCTCTGATCCCCAATTAGCCATCTTCACCCGAACGGCTTTATCCCAAGCCTATCTCGCCAATCAACAGCCCACTGAAGCCTTAAATGTCTTAACCCCCCTACAAGGGAATCCCAATGCGACTTTACCCTTAGCACGAGCCTTGAATGAGATTCGTAATCAAACGGGTAACCAAGCCCTAACCCAACAAGTCGCGAATTTGTATCGTCAGGCGCTCGATCAAACCCCCAATCCCGAACCCAAACTCTTGCGGGAAATTGCTGATGTATTTGCTGGGCTACCCAACCAACAGCAAACCGCTCTGAATCTCTATCGGCAACTCTTAAGTTTACAACCCAATGACCGCACTCTCTTAGTTAAACAAGTCGCCTTGGAACGGGAACTCGGTTTAATTTCTGAAGCCGAACTCAAAGCCCGTCTATTGAGCGCCCTGCAACCGCTCCCGGCTGATCCCAATGAACGCCAACTCATCGCCCAAGCCTTAGCTGGGATTGAACCCCCAGGACCGGAATTATTACCCATTTACACCAATCTCATCCAATCTGGTGTCAACGTTCCCTTCTTAAATTTCCGCATCGCCCAGATTTTATTGGAAAACGATAACCTCGCCGGAGCAAGACAGGCGTTAGCCGCTTATGCAGCTACCCCCGCCGGGGCGGAAGACTTAGCGCCCCAGTTGTTAGCGGCAGAAATTGAGCGTCGGGAAGGGAACTTAGAAGCCAGCGCCCAGCGTTATCAGGCTTTAATTGCCAGTAATCCAGCCGAACGAGATATTCTCAACGCGGCGATACGGGGATTGGCGAATGTGCGGCTACAACAAAATCGTCCCACGGAAGCCCTCGGTGTATTTGACCAGTTAATCGCCCGTAATCCCCAGGACACGACACTGCAACTCGCCCGTGCTAACCTAGCCTACCAAGCCGATCTGATTTCAGAATCCCAAGCCCAAGCGGTTCTCAATTACTGGCTACAGACTCAACCCGCCACCAGTGCGCCGCCAGAACTATTTACGTTGGTGGGATCATTACCGCCATCTCCTGAACGGGAGGCACTTTATAACAGACTGCTTCAGCTTGATCCAACGAATTTGCCTGTACAAATCCGCTCAATTCAGCTTATCGCCCAACGCAGTCCAGAACAAGCCAGAGTTAGAGTCGCGCAATTAGTCGCCCGCGATCCCACCAACATCCGCAACTACTTCTTACAAGGACAAATTGGTCAAGCGATCGATGATTTAGAACTCGCCGAACAAGCCTATCAGTTAATTTTATCTGCCCAACCAGCTAATCAAGAGGCATTATCAGCTCTAGCTGGAGTTCGATTTCAACAACGACGATTAGATGAAGCCAGAAATCTTTATTCCCAAGCCTTAGCCCTTGACCCGAATGATCAAGGAATTCGCCAAGCAATGATTGGACTGAAACGAGTTCAAGACTATCAGCTTGAAGCCTTAGCGGATTTGGAAGCGATGCAAGTCGAACAACTTCAACAAGGAGGAACGTTAGATCCAGAATTATCAAATCAAATGCAACAAATTCAGGAAGACTTTTTACAACGACGAGGATTTCAACCCCCATGGGAACGGTTCTAGTTTGGCGCGTTATTCCCCATTCCCCATTCCCCATTCCCCATTCCCTATTCCCTGACAAATGACAAAGGACAAAGGACAAAGGACAAATCACTGGGTTCGTAGTAGGCACTTTAGTGCCAGAAGCGCTAAAGCGCTGACTACAAGCATGACTACAAGCGCTATGTTACTGCTGTTGAATCTCACCAGTTGTGTGTCCATCGAATTCTCCGAACCTGAACAGCCGGAAGCGTCTGTATCCCCTTCCCAACCCTCAGTAACGGCTTCCCCCGTGGCTGATTTTCCCGTTTTATCCCCATCGCCGCCTATCCAGGATATACTCGAACAAAGCTGGGTCATCTACAGACAACAATTCATTCAAGAGGACGGACGAGTAATCGACTACGAAGCGAGCGATCGCTCCACCTCAGAAGGACAAGCCTACGCTATGCTCAGGGCTGTATTGATTAATGACCCAACCACATTTGCCCTCACCTTAGAGTGGGCAGAAGATAACCTGCATCGACTCACAGAAACAGGTGAACCTGAAGACAATCTTTGGGTTTGGCTGTGGGGTCAAGATGACGAGGGCAATTGGGGTGCCATTGATCGAAATTTTGCCAGCGATGCTGATATTGATGCGATTACCGCATTAATTTGGGCATACCGCCGCTGGAATCGCCCGGAATATTTAGAGTTAGCGCGAATCAAGTTGCGCGATTTGTGGGAATACTCCACCATCGCTGGACCCGATGGCAAGCGTTATCTCCTTCCTGGACCCAAGGAAGCCTTTGTCCCGTCGCCATCGACGATTTATCTGAATCCCTCCTATCTCGCCCCTTATGCGTTTCGCCTGTTTGCTCAGGTTGATCCCGAACGAGACTGGCTGAGTTTGATAGACAGTAGCTACTACGTCTTGGAAAACTCCTCTAAAGTTTCGGCGGTTGGGTTACCGAGTGACTGGATTGCTTTGGATTTACAGACCAATCAATTTCAGTCCATACCCCCACAAAGCAAATTGAAAAGCGTCTATAGCTTTGATGCGTATCGCGTCTGGTGGCGAATTGCTTGGGATGCCGAATGGTTTCAATCGACGGAGGCATTAAATTATCTGGAAACAGCAACCCAATACCTTGAAGATCAATGGCAATCGTCCTCTCGCTTGCCTGCTCGAATTAACCTCGATGGAGAATCTTTGGTCAAATACGATGCCACCTCCCAATATGCCATGCTTTACCCAGCTATGCGCTTAATCAATCCGGCTATAGCTGAACAACTATTGGAGCGTAAACTTCTACCACAATACAATCAGGGAATTTGGGATGATGAATCTGCTTACTATACCCAAAACCTAGCCTGGATCGCCCTAGTATCACCTGACCTGGTAAAGAATTCGCAATTTTTTCAATCCCAGCATCAGTTTTCCAGAAACGCAATAAGGGAATGATACAGAGGTCGATAACGTCTGTCAAGGCTTGAAACCGTTACGAATAAATTCGTAAGCACGAATAATCGCATCTTAGATCAGGGTGGCATCGAGTCGAATACCGATTCAGAGGACTAGAAAAATGTCACCACCGTTTCTACAAATGACCGGGTTCAGTCAACCTGTTACTCGTTGGACTGAAGCGGGAATGCTATCTACAAACACGCCTAATTCTAGTGGATTTCGTTAGTCAACGATGTGGCTGGCTTGCCATCCTTTAGGGCAAGTTTGTCCGTAAACCCTTACGACGTACAAATGACCAATGACCAATGACCAATGACTATCTCCACCGTTAACTTGAATTTTTCCCACCTACTTATTCCCAAATTCCAGATAGTTGGAATCGCATAATTTAGTTCCCAAGCAATACTAACTGGGCATTTCCATCAACCGTAAGAGTTCTCCTATGAAACGCCTGTTTCGTCACTCCCAATCTCCAAATCCTTCCACCCATCGCGGACGTCAGCGCTCCACCCGTGTATCTACAGGAACGCGACTCGGATTGTTGCTTCTGTGTAGCGTTTTAGTCGTCGGGCTAGTGATCACTACCAACTTTGCCGTCGCTCAAAGCGACAGTAACCTGCAAGAGCAGGAAGATCAGCTAATTCGCGAATATACCCTACCCACCACGCCCCAAAAGGAACCTGTTTACAAACCCGCTCCGGCGGCTCCTCCGAAAAAATCCACATCACCAACACGCAAGCGAACAACGCCTGCACCTAGTCAACCGCCGCCGCAGAGCCAGCCCACTCGTTCAGCGCCGACATCAACCGAACCTGAAGAACCTGCACCCGCACGTCGTTCTCCTGCACCCTCCTCACCTGCTCGCGAGGAAGAAACGGCAGAGGCTGAACCCCTACCCACAGGCGAGTACGTCCTGCAATTCAATCGCTCTCCCATTGTCGGCAACCGCTTCCGCTTCCGAGGTGTGTATTCTGAAGCTCGACTCGGTTTTACCCGTCCCCGGGGCTGGAAAATCCAAGGGGCTAAAGCCCTAATTCGTTTCCAGCATTCACCCGCCCTGATTGCCAAGGACTCCAATCTCACAGTCCGAGTGAATGGCACGAGTGTGGGTTCAGTCCCCCTCAACCGCCAACAATCGGAAGTTGGCAGCGTTCTCTTCAACGTCCCATCCCGACTGATTCAGGACTATAACGAACTGACAATTGTCGCCCGACAAAGTAATGACGAAGAATGTAGCGATCCGGGTGACCCCACGCTTTGGACTGAAGTGTTGCCGGATTCAGAATTACAGTTTGAATATCAGCCCCAACCGATTCCGCTCAACTTTAGCCGCTATCCCTATCCTTTCTTTGACAACCTCAGTTTAGATACCAATCGCATTGCTTATCTTCTGCCTAAGGTTAACGATACTTGGTTAACCGCCGCCCCTCGTTTTCAAGCTGCATTAGGCAGAATGGCAGAATTCCGTCCCATTGATACGGAAATCATTAACGATTTAGAGGATATAGAGTGGGGTCAACGGTTGGTCGTTATTGGCACACCCGCTGAACAACCGGGGTTAGAGGATTTGGATTTGCCCTTTAGCATCAGTGGCAACCAAATTTTAGATGGAAACCAAGTCGCTTTACCCAGTGACGTAGGTATCTTAATGATGACCACAACCTTAGATGGGGGGGTTCCCGTTTTAGTGGTGACAGGCAATGGGGCTGACGGTGTTGCCAAAGCTGCCCAGTTTTTAGTCCAGCCTGACAGCCGTAAATTTGGCACAGGTCAAGCTGTATTAGTGGATAGTCTCAAACAGGTAGACACACCATCACTCCGGAATTGGCCCGGTTATTTACCGGAAGAAAATTCCTTTACCCTCAGCGAAATTAAAACCAAAGAAAACGGTGATCCGTTCCAAGACATCACAGTACGTGGGTCAGCGGCGCCCCCGATTCCAATTGATTTTCGCGCTTTGCCGGATGACCAATTTACGCGGGGGAGTTCTATGACCCTGCGTTATAGCTATAGTCCACAAATCAATCCCCGTACCTCGGCGGTAGAAGTCCTACTGGATGGCACGTTTATCGGTGGGGCGCGATTGACCTCAGAAGACGGCGCTACCCGAAAACGATTAAAAGTGGATTTGCCCCCGCATTTAATCAAGCCTGATTCCCAACTGGAAGTGGCATTCCGACTCAATGCCAGAGAACCGGGTGTATGTGGTAAAGTCACCGACCAACAATTGACGGGAACCCTCCATGCAGACACTAGCTTCAACCTGAACCGCCAACAATCGGTACAACTCCCCGATTTAGGACTGTTCCAGGAAGGTTATCCCTTTGCTGCACCCCAGGATTTGTCCAGAACCGCGATTGTGGTGCCGGATTCTCCGAGTAATACGGATTTGCTGACGCTGTTAACAGTTAGCGAACGTCTGGGACGACTGAGTAAGGCAGATTCGGTCAATCTGGATGCCTATACAACGACAACGTTGCCGGCTGAAGTCCGCGAGGGACACCATTTGGTGGGAATTGGTACCAGAGAGCAATTTCCCTTCCCAGAGGTGTTTGATGGCAGTGGTTTCCGCTTACAGGATGCTTTTTCTCGCCAGTGGAATCAAGGCAGCATTCAAGCCTTACCGGATAACGAAGGCATGATTAAGGAAATCATGTCGCCAGAGAACAAGGAACGGGTACTGTTGGCGCTAACTGCACAGACGGCGAATGGGTTAGAACGAGTGCGGCAGGTGATTAGCAAAGATCCCTGGTTCTTCCAACTCCAGGAAGACACGGTACTGATCAGCAGCAATCAGCAAGATGCGGCTAGCTATGACCCGGATGCCTACACATTGGAATTCTTAGAACGTGCGCCCTCAACGAGTCGGATTGAAAATACCGGAGTGTTGAGTAAGGTGTCACGCTTTATTCAAGACAACTGGTTCTTTTTACCGGCTGGCATTTTCGCGATCGCGCTTTTGCTGTACGGGATTTCTCAGTTCTATCTCAAGCGGCTTAGTGATCAAAAGAGTCATTAGTTATTGGTCATTCTCCCCCAGCTTCCCCAGCTTCCCCAGCTCCCCCAGCTCCCCCAGCCTTCTACCTTCTTGTTCACTAACCCCTACCGTTGATATGTCCTCGTTTTCGTCTAAATTCCAGCGATTTCGTCCTCAACGCCCCTTCGCCACTGACTGGCTAGTTGATGTTCTGCCTCGGTTTTTTGATCGCTCACTAGAACCCATTGGTTTAAGCCATTTGAAATGGCTGGTTCTGTTTCTTCTGGTGATCTCGATTCCCCTCGTCATTACCCCGCTCAAGGTTTGGCAGCAGGGTGTTGTCGCCGTTTTGCTTTTGGCGATCGGTCAAGTGGTTGTGCGGGCGGAAACCCGAGTTTCCGATAAACAAATTAGTGAGTACTACCACTTATTTTTAGTGTGGTTGAGTTTAGTGACTACTGCCCGCTATCTCTACTATCGCCTCAACTACACGCTCAATTTTGATAGCTTTCTCAATGGCTTATTTTGTGTACTGCTGTTGATCGCTGAACTGTATGCCATCCTGACGCTCGTTCTGGCGTATGTTCAAACCTTACATATTCAAGACCGTGAACCTGTCGATTTGTCGGCATATCCGCAAGACCAGTGGCCCAAGGTAGATATCTATATTCCCACCTACAACGAAGACGTGGAAATTGTCCGCAAAACGGCAATCGGTGCCATGGCAATCGACTATCCGGAAGACAAAAAAAAAGTGTATGTTTTAGATGATGGTCGAGCCGAAAAATATAAAGCCCGTCGCGAAAGATTGCGGAAAATGTGCGAGGAAGTCGGCTGCATCATGATGACGCGGGATAGTAACGAACATGCCAAAGCGGGGAATATTAATACCGCGTTTCGCCGCACGAAGGGCGATTTGGTGATGATTCTGGACTGTGACCATATTCCGCTGCGAGATTTTCTTAAAGATACCGCCGGCTTCTTTTTTGATCCAAAAGTCGCATTTGTGCAAACACCCCACTGGTTTTTTAACCCAGATCCATTTGAGCGAAATTTGCGTACAGATGGCAGAATTCCGGTTGGCAATGAACTGTTTTATAAGGTACTGCAAAAAGGGAATGATTTTTGGAATGCGGCTTTTTTCTGTGGTTCAGCAGCGGTAATTCGTAAAGAATATGCCCTACAAGTGGGTGGGATTGCTACGGAAACGGTGACTGAAGATTGTCACACGGCATTCCGACTCCATTCTCTGGGATATAAGTCGATTTACTACGACAAAATCATGATTGCGGGTCTCGCCCCGGAGAACTTTTCCTCCTATGTGGGTCAGCAAGTCCGGTGGGCGCGAGGTATGGCGCAGATTCTGCGGATTGAAAATCCCGTGTTTAACCGTAAGCTAAATTTGACGATTCCCCAGCGGATTTGCTATTTCAGTGCCACGTCTCACTTCTTCTACGGCTATCCCCGACTCATCTATGCCCTCGCGCCGACTCTGTTCTTATTGTTTAGAATCAACCCGATTCAGGGTTTGGGATTAGAAACCTTGGCGTATGCATTCCCCCATATCCTCCTGTCCCTCAATGCTAACTACATTATTTATAAGCATGTGCGCTTTTCCTTCTGGAATGAAATTTTTGAATTTGTCATGGCATTCCAGGCGGGGTATGTGACAACGATGGCGTTAATTAATCCCAATTTGGGTTCTTTTAACGTCACAGACAAAGACATGACCCTGGTTAAACGGGAATTTAGCTTATCAAACTTTGATTGGCAGTCTGTACGGGGTCTCTTAGGTGTAACAGCTTTTGTGCTGCTGGCGTTAGGGTCAGTTCCCTTTTGGTTGATCCTGCGTCCAGAGGATACAGAAGCGGTTTTGGTTAACGCCTTGTGGTGTATCTTTAACATGGTTTTATTAATGGCAGCATTACTGGTTGCCTTTGAACAACCCCAAGAACGCACCGCCCACCGCTTACGGCGACGCCTGGGGGCAACGGTTTACAGCTATGACAAAAGTTGGAGTGGCGTGACTCTGGATGTTTCGGAAACCGGAACTCGAATGATCTTAGAAGTTGAAGGTCAACCCAACTTACCCGATGAAATTGAAGTTGAATTAGTGGGCGATTATGGCGCAAGGGTGATTATGGAGGCTCAGATTGTGGTGGCAAAGTCGGTCAATGAGCATCAAATGGAATTGGCGGTTAAGTTTATTAATGTCACCCAAGCCCAGCGAGATAATTTAACCTTGGTGACGTATTCTGATGTGAAGGAATGGTATTCACAAACACGGGAATATGTGGATAAACCGTTGCAGTCCTTAGGATTTTTGGCTACAGGTCTTTTTCGTGCCTTCCAGGAATTTAACGTGGAGAAAGGGGCAGGAAAAGTCCGCAAACGGGTTCAAGCTTCAGCTCAATTGTTTTGGGAAGGGGACTTTTATTTGGCAACAGTGACCGCAATTGGGGCGACAAGTTTGCGATTAGAACTCGATGATTCTATTACATCGAATGCTAAATTACTTAAATCTGATAATTTAAAGAAAATGCAGCAAGAAAAACCCTTAGTGGGCTTGCTGTTAAGTCAAGACGCCATGAGCCAATCCCGGGAGCGATTTTTAACCCAAATTCTCTCATTAGAAATTCTGGTTCCAGGCGATAGCAGTAGTTCTTCGCCGAAAAAAATTGCGCTAGAATTAAGTTTCCCTGAGCAATTCAAGGATCGGCAGTCTGCCAAAATTAAGGAGCTAGTCAGAGTATTGCATTAAGCTAAGGCTGGTGGGCATTGCCCACCCTACTAGCTTGGCAAGCTTAAAACAGTGGTCAAGTATTTTCAAGGAACCCTTATGAGAGTAGCGATCCAGAAAAATTTTACCCACAACTTTAAGCTTGCCAGCCTACTACTATCAAGGGTTTTGACAAATGACAAATGACAAATGACGAATGACGAATGACGAATGACGAATGACGATCTCCACCGTTCACTTTAATTATGTCCACCTACTTATCTTTCCCTTACCGACTCACCAATTGCTGAATCACAGAGGTTTGTTGTTCAATTACCGTGGTTTGCTTCTGAGATAAAGCAATTAAAGACGTAATTGACTCTTGCTGCACCTCATTTATCGATTGCATTTCTTTGATCTGCTCTTTAAGTTCCTGAATCGCTTCCTTGAGTTCCTGAACTTGAAAAAAAACTTCTTCTGTGGGTTCCATACCTTAACCAATTACCGCCTTACCTTTCTCAACATACTTAGAAAAAACATCCCAACCGTTATAGCCGCCATTCACCAATTTTCTGACTTTACGCCAATCTCCCACTTTTGCGGCAGTGGCGACCCCTCTATCTTTGAAGTAACAAGCTAGTATCTTAGCAGAAATTTCCGGGTCTAGAGCTAATTCAGGATTATTCTCCAAATCAACCCCCAATTTTTGCCCATACGTGCGATAATTGGCTCTCCCTGTAATCTGAATGTAGCCTCTACCGTGATACTTCGCCCCATCCCCTGGCTTCACATTCCCTAAATCACGGCGTCCTTCATAATGTTTGGTGAAATATTTTGGTCCACCAAACTCATTAATGGGCTTAAACCCGTTGGTTTCCACTCGCACCGTTGCCAGTAAACCAATTAGCACCTGCTTATCCAAAATGTCATAGTCTTGCAGTGCCTCCAATACTCCAGGTAAATATTTCTGGCTATCGGCTAGGGGACAATCCATTATTTTGGACGCTTGTTCGGGTGTAATCAGTTGCGGTACAGCGGGTTTAGCCGACTCACTATTTCCTTGACCATTCATTGATGCTTGTTTTTTGGGTTCTTCGGGTTCTTCTTCTTCAAACCAAGCCATTGCGGCGGCACCTAGGGTGGGCAAGTCTTCGAGAGTAACCGGGGTAGTCTGCACATCTTCCCCATTGTTTTCCGCAGGTTCCAGCGGCGCTGAACGCTCATTTTCAAAACGCTCTTTCTCTTCTCGCAAGCGGCGTTTCTCCGCTTCAAGTCGCCGCAATTGCTCCTGATACTCCATTTGCTGGTTGAGATTTTCTAGGGCTAGAGCAGAATTTTGAGCCACTGTTTCTTCTGTCTTTTCCTTGCTCTTCTTTTCTTTTTCTTCAAACTGAGCGACAAAACCCTGCACGTCTTTCTGAATTAGCTGCTCAACGTGATAGGCAAAGGTGGCATAAGCATCGTCGTGGGATTCAAACTGACTGTAGGGTCCAGCCATTTGCAAGAATTGCCAGCCCTCAATTTTCATACTTTCGGCTGTATTGCGGAATTGCTTATATTTTTCCCCGTGAGCGAAAAATTCTTCCACGGCGGCGGAAACGGCTACCGCTTGACTCAACCCAAACGCACTCCAGCCGACAATTTCCTGGATTTTAGGATTCGGGCTTTTGAATCCCACCATGGCGGGAACAATAACACCACCAATAATCGTTAGTAACCTCAAAGAGTGATGGCGATCGCGTTCCTTGGTTGCCCGTCCTTCCAGCCACAGCACTTGATCCAACCAGCGGGCTTTCATAAAGTCCTTTTTCAAGGGGGGCAAGTCCGTCTGCTCGATTAAGTTACTCAGGTGTTGCCTAAGATATTGACTGTAAGAGTTCTTTTTTGCCACGTTCTATGCCTTGATCTGCAAGAGTCTATATAACAAAGGTGGGCTTAAGACATTATAAAATGACCCAATGAATAATTTAGTTTGAGCAACAAACGCTTCATGCAACGCTCAAACCGGATCAGCGGTATACGTCTCAATCAACTTAATTTTTATTATGTCATAAAAAAAAAATTAGCATCAATCTCCGAATTACACTTATTTTAAAACCTCCGATTTCACCGAATCAATGTCAACGCTTATTCCCCCCTTATTTGGAGACAATTTATTCGGGCAACACATCCGCAGGTCACGAAAGCATCTGTGCAATCAGATGAGCCAGTGCTGCTGCATCTTTACTCACATCAATAGCGTGCAAAAGTCCCGATGCCACTAAATCTGTGGCTCGCTCATCGGTTACCTCTCCCTGCAAGGCAGCTGCCAATTTATCAGCCGTTCGTCCACTCCCGGCTAAGACAATCGCAGGTCGCTTAGCTTTCACACTTTGCGCCACATCCTGCCAGGTAATCTCACCACCATTCACCACAATCGTAACCGAAGGTAACCCCTTAGCTAAATGACTACCAATCTCAGATAACCAGGGGGATTCATCTCCCCAATTGCAGCCTGGAACTAAGACAAAGTGGGTGTGATTTGGCTCTAGCATCGCCGCATCAGCATTCATGCTTTTAACACCAGGAAGTATAACCGTGCCAATCGCGGCGACACCAAGTAATGGGAATGTCCCACGAATCCTTGTCCGCGCTTGACCAATAAATTGCATAATCCCCGCATCCGTCCCCCCATCGACAACCACCACTCCCAGTTGTTCAGCCAGAGGCGCAATCACTTCGAGAAAAATGCGTCGCAAATCATTTTTGTCAGACTCACTAATCTTACTCGCTCCACCCACTAACGCCAGGGTAGGACGGGGTTGGTCAAGACCAAGCTGGTGCAAAGCCGCCGCCAACGCGGTGGGACTGTGGACTTGAACAACATGGGCGGAGAGGTTATTGTTAAAGGTTAAAGTACAGGAGTTTTTCATTGAATTGACTCTAGAGAGAGAATATTTTAACCATCAGTTTAACCATGTCATCGAGGACAATAATCTTAAGATTAAGCCACCTCAATCCTTAAGAGCAACAAGGATAGGTTACTCCAGTGAACGGGTTAACCTGAGCTTCACGGCTTTTTCCTCTATTTAGTATTCCCAGTTGTTTGGTTATTTCACGAACAAGTCGCACTAATTTTTTCAATTTTCTGCAAAACTAGCGGCGGTGAACCTGATTCTTGCTCAAGATGGTCGGAAAATCAACCGGTAGAGACGTTGCATGCAACGTCTCTACATTTATTTAACTGGCTAAAACCTCCGTCCTCGTTTTCCAGTACTCAAACTTGGTGGTATCAATATGCTCAACCACACCTCCTAAGTGGCGTACCTGGTGAACCATGTCACCTGTACCGCCGGGCGCGTCACCGCCTTTACCGTTCCACAGAACAATCAGTCGCACGCGATCAATGCCATACATGAGGGTGGAATACAACGCCCAGCGATTATTGCGCTCGAAGGCATTATCCCCTATCGGCACGTCTCCCAATCGTTCTGGTTGCAGATTAAACGACACATTGGGGTGATTCTGAATTGTATAGAAACGGGATACCCAGTTATCCCCAGCAAAACTAACGGATTCGAGAATAAACTGAGCTGGGGCAAAGGGCAGAAATACCTCCACCTTCATATTCCGCTTTAAGCAGGCTTCGATAAACAAAATATCACCGCCACAAGCGGCACCGGGAGCAATTGCCAAGCAATTGGTACTGGGATTTAACTTATCCAGAGTCTCCTCAATTTTTTGCCGCGCCTCATTTTCCATGGCAGCGGGAAAACGCGGTTGCTCCCGTGTCGGACTATCAATCATGTGACCGGAAAAGAGGATCACTTGTGTGGGTTCTGGTTCGCTCTCATCCGCTGTTATTGCCGTTTGATTGTTCAGTCGGTCGAGTTCTCCTTGGATTACCACTTGTCCTGCTTGTACATACTCCGGGCGGAAAGAAAGTGCCGCCAAAAGTTCCAGTTGATCCAGGGTGGCTTCTAGGGCAAATTTATTGTTCCAGAGTAGCGTTAGCGCCTTTTTATAGGCTCGCATTACCTGTTTCGGATCGTCGGCTGCCAATACCGCTAAATCTCCTAGGGAAACATACGCCCAGGCATCATTTTCATTGGTCTTAACGGCACTTTCCAGGCAGAATTGAACCGCCCCTTTGAGATTGGGTAACTGTTGCCGCAGGGCTTCTCCTTCGGCATCACTATCGATGTCACAATGCTGGACTAAATGATCGAGAAGGACTAATAAGGTTAGGGCATTAATCCCAGCATAATAGTGATTGTGATCCAGGCGATAGGCTTTGAGATAGGTATCAACGGCTTTTTTGAGTAAGTGAGCGGCATCATAGGCAGTACTCAACCGCTCCGGCTCATTGGGGATTTCTTTCCATTCATTGCGCCACATTTCTTTGTAAATGCGAGCTAAGTAACAGAGCGCATCAATGTTAGTCGGTTCATCTTGGAGCAATGACTCTAATTTGACAATCCCTTCATCAAATTGCTTTAAGCGGCTGAGGTGAAATGCTTCTTCTTTGCGAAACTCAGAATTTTTGGAATTGATTTTCAAGCCTTGGCGATATTCTTTGAGCGCTAGGGCATGATTTCCCAGATTTTTTAGGGCTTTCCCCGCTTCAGCCAGGGCTTCTTCTTTAATTAGGGGATTACTCACCTCTTCGGTTAATAACAAGACATCCCCAATCCGCTTTTGTCGCTGGGCAAGCACCACCCGCTCTTGCCATTCTCTGTATTCCTGCCAGTATCCGGTTGCCAGGGGTGTTTGCAAGGACTTGCGATCGGGTTCATCCAGTCCGGTTAAAATACTGAAAATTGGGCTATGAATGCGGTTTTTGTCCGACTCCCAGGTGGCACGCGCCATTTTCACGATCGCCTGCTTGTCTTTGTGTAAATACTCGGGGTCAGGACAACCGCTATCATCACAGTGATAAGGCAGAGTCCGGACATTGAAAATGTCGTAAGGCATGTAAGATCGACCACATTGGATGTGAATCAAGCCGCGCTTCCGCAGGGCGTGGCGAATGCCTAACTCGTAAAACACGTTGGCATTATCAATGCTTAAATCTGCCAAAACTAGGTCAGCGAGCAATAGCTCCTGAAACATATCCGTCAAAATATCGCCGCTAACCATTTCTTCATCGGCACGAAATGACTCAAATCCTGCCTCTTCTAAGGCTGGCTTAATTAAGTTTCGATAAATGCTGTTAAAGTCAATCCAAAGCCCATCGGGTCCTTTTTTTCGTCCAAATGGCATGACCACAAAGGCATGAGGTAATCCTTTTTTCGGCGGTTTCTGAGGAGGTTCTTCAACTTTTTTTACTACCTCCAACGTTACCGTTTCTTTGGGGGTTTGGGCGGCAACGGCTAGGGTTTCAACTTTGTTTGATGTTTCTTGGTGTTCGACAACGGGTTCAATGAGTTTTGGCGCGGGATGTTTGAGCGCTTCTGTGAGTAAATCATCACTCGGCTCCAGCCAGGGGGTGGCAATTTGCCGCCGTTCGGAAATTGGTTGACTATAGTAATTCCAGAGTGTATTTTCTGTCGCCAGCACGAGCTGAAAAAATTCCTCACCCGTCCGTTCTTTGGCGGTTAAACTTTGCCAGCGATCGCGAATCATGTTGAGAGCTAAAATGAGTTGGTTATTCGCATTCACGCGATCGTCGATTCGTCCTAGTTCTAGCCACAGGCTGAATGCTGTTGCCAAGAAGAGGGTAAACGCCACCCAGACACCGACATTGACGCCCAACACGGGTAACAATGCACTCAATCCAGCTAAACTGAACATGGCAATTTGTAAGCGGTTGCGAGTGGTGTTGAGTTGGGCGAGTTCTTGGGTATACCGTTGCAGTTGCGCTTCTAAGCGATAATGCAAGTAATCTGGGGGCAGTAAATCACTAAAACCCGGATCACGACTTGGGTATTTGCCCATCGCATCCGGGGGAAGATTCCCTGTATAAGGTTGCAGCACTAAATCACTGCCAATACTATCAAATACTTGGCGTTGAATCGATGTAACTCTTTCATTCAACCATTGATGACGATTTTCTTGTCCGGGTAGCAATGTCCGATACAGATAGATCGTTTTGCGAATTTCCTCAGCACCAGCATTAAGAATGTGCCAATACTGTCCTTGTTGCAGGTTGCGACTAATCGCCAAAACGATCACATTGATAATCGGAACTAAAACTAAACCAATGATTAAGATTCGTCCCGGTGGGGCGGCGAGGAGTTGCCTATCTGTACTGGCGATAACCACCGCTAGGAATGTGGCGATCGCACTGAGCAAAATTGATCCACCCCGAAGACTCAAATATTGTCTATAAGTGATTGCAGCTTGGGTTTTAAGCTGGGCATATCGCTGCCATGCTGTTTCTAAAACTAAGGAGCGATCGCTATTCAGGTCGTGTTCTATCATTACTTACTCGGCTTGATCCTACTGCTATCCTGTGACTGTTCGGAAAAAGAGAGACTAGCTCCACTACGCTAACATCTAGTTTCTAGGAATTACATCTTGACAGAATAAATAGAATATGGTGAGTTTTGATGGTTGGGCAGGGCGGTTTAGCCCCTTTATTCCTTGGCTGCTATTCCCGACACCCAACACCCGACACCCGACAATTTCTTCTTGTCACAGATAGGGTCAAAGATAGCAGTTTTATCTGGGGGACCAGCCCCCCAGACCTCACAAGGGTAGGTTTTTTAAGATTGAGGTTTAGGTAAGACAAGGTAGACAGGTAGACCAGTAGACAAGGAAGAGTGAGAACGAAAAATCGGGCGTTTCGGCTTTTAGAAGTTAGCTTGACCGAACAAGATTCTGTACGGTTTTCCTCCCTTGTCCTTTTGTCCCCCTTGCCCTCCTTGTCTTGCCCCAACCGCACAGTAAAAAACCTACACCTGTCAGCTCCCCCATACCCCCCGCGCAACGCTTCGCTTGAATGTATCTCATGGCTGTGGTCTTCATCTGTCAATAAGGCTTCATCTTTGGAGATACTAATGTCGCTCAAAGCCCGATTTGAAAAGCTTTTAGACCGCTTGTCACGCCTTCAGCCCGAAACCCAACACCCGACACCCCACACCCGACACCCGACACCCCACACCCGACACCCGACACCCCTTCAGCCCGACACCCCACACCCGACACCCGACACCCCACACCCGACACCCCACACCCGACACCCCACACCCGACACCCGACACCCGACACCCAGTAAAGGGGGTAGTTCCGATTTAAAACCCGCCCCTACAACAATTGCTTGTGTCGCACTAATTGTGCCGCTAATTGAATCGCGGCTTTCATACTGGTAGCATTAGCAATCCCCTGACCTGCAATATCATAAGCCGTACCGTGATCCGGAGAGGTTCGCACAAACGGTAGACCAATTGTGGTGTTAATCGCTCGGTCAAATGCCATCAATTTAACTGGAATTAAACCTTGGTCATGGTAAAGCGCCAAATACGCATCGGGGAGATTGGGGATAGCGGGATTACTGTACCAAGCTTGACCCGCTTTTACCCAAAGGGTATCCGGTGGTACAGGTCCATCCAATTTTAGCTGAGGACGTTGCTGTCGTTCCTGTTCGAGCCAGGGAATCAACCAGTCTTTTTCCTCACTCCCTAATTGTCCCTGTTCGCCACTGTGGGGATTTAAGCCAGAAATGGCAATGCGAGGGGTTTCTATCCCAAACTCCAGCCGTAAGCATTCCACCAGTAAATCCAGTTTTTTTCTCATCAAGTCTGGGGTTAAGGTATGGGGGACTTGATGCAAGGGAATATGGGTTGTGGCTAACAGGGTTCGCAATAGCCACCCGGTATGAGGCGATCGCGCGACGAATAGCATCCCGAATCGCTCTACACCAGCCGCCTGTGCTAACACTTCAGTTTGACCGGGATAGTCATGTCCGGCGGCTTTCCAGAATGACTTGGCAATCGGCGCGGTAACAATTCCCTCAAACTCACCCGCCAACGTTTGCGCGATCGCACGTTTCAAGTAAGCAAAACTGGCGTCCCCACTGGCTGCATTTCCCTGTCCCAGCGTAATCTGACGTTCGGTTGAGGCGTCTAAGGGAAGATCTAAAATGGATAGATTATCCGGTTCAGCTAGAGGTGTGGTACTGTCTACGGTGTGCCGCAGTTGATCATACGCTGTCTGTAATAACGAGCGACTACCAATAACCGTTATTTGAGCATCTTGAGTTATCTGCTCATCTGCCAACGCCTTCAGCACCACCTCCGCACCAATTCCAGCCGGATCACCCAAGGTGACAGCTAAACGAGGACGCCCTTGGGGTGGATGGTGCGGTTGTGTAAACAAATATTTCTCAGTTTTCATTTTGGATTTCAACCCAATCGCGATAATCTTATAACTTAAAGCCTGTTTAGCGATCGCCAGAGGAGATAACACATGAACGCTGAAATTTTCAATGCTGCTGTACTATCCTTTACCCTAATTCTCGTGGGTATGGGTTTGGGATTTTTGTTACTCAAAATCCAAGGCGGCGAAGGGTAGATTTGTGTGATGGGGTGATGGGGGAGCCATGTAGAGCATGGGTGTCAACTTAAGCCACATTACCCACGATAGGATACTGGGTGTGGGGTATGGGGTGTGGGGTGTGGGGGAAAGCGAGCAATTTTGGCTCACTATGTATTAAACGGAGCCTGTTTGAAAAAAACATTGTGGATGAATAGGTGAGGTGAATGGTGGTAGGTGTGAGGTTTTTAAGCCGACAACAGACAATTCCATCCTGACACCCGACACCCGACACCCGACACCCGACACCCGACACCCTTGCTCAACCGAGCTTTCACCTTAAGTTGACACCAATGACAGACGTGCGCCCCTACGGTTTCCGGGTGTGAAGCTCATCAATAAAATATTCCTCAAATCCTTACATAAAGGTAACTTGCTTCTTTTCGGAAGCGAGTATGACAAATGACAAATGACGAATGACAAATGACTTACT